>NZ_JBANBA010000290.1:0-811 GCF_059803475.1 Bradyrhizobium sp. UFLA05-89
GGATGAGGAAGCGGCGGATGAACTCGAAGGTCCCGAGCGTCATCTGCTTGTATCGATTGCGGCCCTCGATCCGGTAGTCCTTCCACTTGAAGGTGACGCCCTGCCCATCGCAGGCGATCAGGCGGCTGTTGGCGATGGCGAGGCGGTGGGTGTAACGCGACAGATAGGCCAGCACCGCCTCAGGTCCGCCGAACGGCCGCTTGCTGTAGACCACCCACTCGGCTTTGCGCAGCGGCGCCAGATAAGCCGCGAAGGCTTGCGCCTCGGCGAGATGGGCGTGGTCGCCGAAGAAATTGAGGCGGCCGGCTTGGTGCGTGGCGACGAGCTTCTCCAGGAACAGCCGACGGAACAGGCGGGAGAGCACGCGGACCGGGAGGAAGAATCCCGGCCGGCAGGACACCCAGCGCTGGCCGTCGGGCGAGATGCCGCCGCCCGGCACGATCATGTGTACGTGGGGATGATGGGTCATGGCCGAGCCCCAGGTGTGCAGCACGGAAGTGATACCGATCCGGGCGCCGAGGTGCTTCGGATCGGCGGCGATGGTGATCAGCGTCTCGGCCGAGGCCTTGAACAGAAGGTCATAGATCGCCGCCTTGTTCTGGTAGGCGATGTCGGCAATCTGGGCCGGCAGCGTGAACACCACGTGATAGTACGGCACCGGAAGCAGCTCGGCCGCGCGCGCGGCAAGCCAGTCCTTGGCGGCGGCGCCCTGGCACTTCGGGCAATGCCGGTTGCGGCAGGAGTTGTAGGCGATGGTGGTATAGGCGCAGTCTTCGCAGCGCGCGACATGGCCGCCGAGGGCTGCCGTGCG
>NZ_JBANBA010000291.1:0-784 GCF_059803475.1 Bradyrhizobium sp. UFLA05-89
GGTCGTCGGGTGAAAGGGGCGCTCAAGAAACGTGACGTTGCCCAGCATGTCGAGAAAGCGATGCGCAGTCGGATTGCGCTCCAGTCCGCCGCCCCCCGTCGTGAGCAGCACGAAGGGCATGTCCGACCAGTCTTCCTGATTGGTGAGCCAGGCACTGAGCGGCGCGAGATTAGTCGTGGCGAGCGCTTCCTCGGTGACCACGACCAAGGCGGCGCCCACATTGAGTCCCACGATTAGGGCAGGGAGGGACGGGCAGGGATCAGCAGTGAGACCCGCCTCGCGCAGGATCGCGGACGCAAGAAGAGCGTCGCGACCTCGCGGCGCGAGGACGAGAGCTCGCTCCGAGACCGTGCTGCGCTTCACGCTTCCTCCGCCTTGAGCAGGTCCGGCCCCTCGCCGACCAGCGCGGGTACGCCGGCCAGGACACCTTGGAAGTTCGTGAGCGGCGCCCCGAGGGTGATTCCGCGCCCGCCGATGCGGAACTCTCGGATCGTGTCCTCATGCGGGCCGGTCCGCTTCTTGACAACCGAAATCGCCCGGCGCACGCGGCCTAGCGCCTCGAAGTACCGCAGCAGGATCACGGTGTCGGCGAGATAGGTGACGTCTACGGGCGCCTTCATGTCGCCGACGAGCCCATGCTGGGCGACGATGAGAAACGTTGTGGCACCTCGCCTGTTTAGGTACTGCAAGAGCTCATGCATGTGGAGCACCAAGGCGTGCTCGCCACGCATGGCGGCTTGGTAACCGTTGAGGCTATCGATCACCACCGTCTGAGCGCCGTGAG
>NZ_JBANBA010000292.1:0-747 GCF_059803475.1 Bradyrhizobium sp. UFLA05-89
GTGACGTCGTAAAGCAGCACCTCGTTCTGGACTGCAAACAGCTCTCCGCAGCGCTTCGACAAATGCGCTTCGAGGGCGGCCTTGTGCGCGAGCAGATGGTCAAGGGCGCGGTACAGGCGGTCCTTGTTGACCTCCTCGTCGCCGAGCTGCAGCAGCTCGCAAAGCGCCGTCCGACGGTACCAATCCTCGGCAATGTGCAACTCGCTTGACGGCTCGCAGAACCGTGCCGTCACCAGAACAGCCGCCATCTTCGCCCAGGCGATACGTTCCTGGCCCACCGGCAGCAGTTGCCTGCACAGCTCCTCAAGGCCAGTTCCGCACCAGAGTGCGAGCGCCAGGTACACATCGCCGAACTGACGCGAGCGTTCGATGCGAATGCCCTTCAGACGCACCGGCACTGTTAAATCTTCGCTGCCGTCCTGGAACAGCTGCGCTTGCTCGGGAGCGCCTATCAGCCGGCGCGCCAGCGTCCGTGCCTCAATACGACCGCGTTCATCAAGCTCGCCAAGCTGCGCGACTGTCTGCTGAATAACGCGCCGCCCCACGCGAACGCTGCGAACCAAGCACCAATAACGATGAACCTTGCCGTCCTTCTTGCGAATCGTGTGGCGCAGATACATGCGCCATCACAACCAGAACCGCCGCGAAAGAAAATACCCAAGGTCGTCACTACACTCTCAAATGAGCCTTCCGCGACGACTAACCCATTGATCCGACTCACGCCGATTCTTGTGAAATCACCAAAAC
>NZ_JBANBA010000293.1:0-705 GCF_059803475.1 Bradyrhizobium sp. UFLA05-89
TCCCGGCCCCAGGATATCCGCTTTGCTCGAGAGCGAGTCGCCGATCGCGTCGGCGAGTTCGGATTTGTTCTTAGGCGTGAGTGGGCAGGACGTCGCCAGAACGTAACGGCAGGGCGCCAGCTTTTTGATCGCTTCACGTTCGCGCTTCATCTGCGATTTGAGCGAGGCGTAGGAGGACCTGTCGCAGTGCTTGGCCTGCAGGATCGTGGCCGTGGCTCCTCGCGCATGGCGCCCGTCCATACCGCCGTCGGGGCCAGCCGTGAAGGCCTCGAACCGGACGTCGAATTCGCGGCCGATGAGATCCCGGACCAGATCCTCGAAGTCTGCCGGCGAAAGATTTCGGAAATCGTAGGCCACGTTCAGAGCTCGTTGTAGATCGGGATCGACGCGGCATGCGTATCGATGACTTCGACGACTTTCCGTTCCAGCGGGAGATCCGCCTTCCGCTCCGCCCAGATTTTCTTGAAGCGTTGGACGGTTTCCGCGGCCGTGTCGACGGCCAGCTTTTCCGATATCTTCGCCTTCGCAGCCAGATGCGTCAGCTCATCCTTCGAGAATTCGGCCATCTTCTTCGTGCGCGAATAGTTCAGCGCCATCTTGTCGTCCGGGATGTACGGAATGGTCGAGAGCAGATCGTAGGCGGGCGACAGGACCGGCGTCCGCCGGTCGGGGTAGATCAACGACCAGTTCTTCAAGTGCATGTCG
>NZ_JBANBA010000294.1:0-693 GCF_059803475.1 Bradyrhizobium sp. UFLA05-89
ATCCAACCGGTTGAGGGATCAGGCTCGCCTAGGCGGAGGGTGGCGTTGCGAGTTGTAGAGCAACCTTAGGACCAGTGCCACGTTGCCGAAGGGATCTTTGAATCATCAGAGCAGACCACCAAGCTCATTCGAAATTCGTCCAACCATGGATTAAATTGGGATAGGAGCCGGAACGTCCCTGATGCGAGGCACGTTGAGGTGCGCACCTGTGACAAAGAATACAGGACAATCAGAACTCACCAGCAAAATGGAGCACAAAATGGCCGATCCAAGGCAGGAGAATAAGTTCAACCAAAGAGCAGAGGAAACAGTTCGGCAAACCGGCGAGCAAGCAGCTGAGCACACGAAACGAATTGGGCTTGCGGCGGCTAAGGCCGGCGAGTCAGCGCGAAGGATCGCCCGATGTCCTTAGCTGAAACCGTCCTGCTGGTCATCTTGGTCGGATTTATCGTCCTGATACTGGGCAACATCGTAGTTCAGGTGGCAGCGGAGCAAAAGAATCCGCCGATCGGCGTCTTCATCGAGTGCGACGGAGTGCGCCTATATCGAACGGGGCGATGCCGCCGCGCCTTGCGTGGTCCTGTTCCACGGGAATGGCACCATGATTCAAGACCTGGTCCTAAGCGGTTTGGTCGACCGCCTGGCCCACAACTATCGCGTCGTTTGCTTCGACCGGCCCGGGTTTGGCTACAG
>NZ_JBANBA010000295.1:0-682 GCF_059803475.1 Bradyrhizobium sp. UFLA05-89
ATCGAAGAGGCGCTCGATCGCTTGGCCACGCGGATCGCCCGCGCAAAGAAACGGCTCGATCCTGCGACGGTGAACCGGCAGATCGGCCGCATCCTGCAGCAAAACCAGCGTGCCGCCGCCCGCTTCGCCATCACGCTGGAGCCGGACGGCTGCCCGGCAGGCTTCCGTCTCCGGGCTGATCATAACGCCTCCTTCGACGATTGGGCCACGCTCTCTGAGGGCGCCTATCTCCTGCGCTCGAACATCACCGACTGGAGCGATCAGCAGCTCTGGAAGGCTTACATCCAACTCACACAGGCTGAGGCTGCTTTCCGTATCCAGAAAGATCAACTGAACGTTCGTCCGATCTGGCACCAACGCGAGGATCGCGTCCAGGCCCACATCCTCGTATGCTTCCTCGCCTTCGTGCTGTGGAAGAGCTTAGAGATGTGGCAGCAGCGCGCCGGCCTTGGAAACTCACCTCGTACGATCCTCGAAGAGCTGGCACGTATCCAGTCGAACGACGTCGTGTTGCCAACCACAACGCACGGCCAGATCCGCTTGCGATGCGTCAGCCAGCCCGACTCCGCCCAAGCTACACTTCTCGACCGCCTCGGCATCGTCCTGCCCAAGCGCATGCGCCTCGCCGAGCATGAGTTGCCGCCCCTCGTGCGCAGCGCCTGACCTCAAGACAAATGTGTAG
>NZ_JBANBA010000296.1:0-678 GCF_059803475.1 Bradyrhizobium sp. UFLA05-89
CCGTCGTCACAAGACCGCGCTTGCCGATGCGTTCGCCGAGCTCTTCCTGCGCCGCACGGATGTCGGCAAGCAGTTGCACGGGATCCAGAGTGCGGTATGCCGCGCGCAGACGGCGCTTGATCGCCGATGCGAGTTTCGGGTGTGCCAGCGCACGTTCGTACGGCGTAGCCGGCGGATGATAGCGTTTGATGACCTTCGCGCCCTCGCGGCGCTTCTCCTTGAGCTTGAATGACGGCTGGAAGAAGTTCACAAGCAGGCGCGCCGCCGCGTAGAGACGCGCCATCACACGGGCCGTCGCGACCCCATCGAACCGCCCGTAGCCGACGAGCCGCCGCACCACCGCGCCGTTCTTCTGCTCCACGAAAGCCTGATCGTTCTTCTTGTAGGCGCGGGACCGCGTTACCTCGATCTGCTGTGCTCGGCACCATGGAACAACGACGTCGTTCATGAACGCGCTGTCGTTATCGAAGTCGGCACCCCGGATCACCCACGGGAACAGACTTTGTGCTCGCGTCATCGCTTCGACGACGAGGCTACCATCGCGGGTCACCAGGGGCAGACATTCCGTCCATCCCGTGGCGATATCCACCATGGTCAGCGTCTGGATGAACGAGCCGGCCACGCTGGTTCCACCATGCGCGACCATGTCGATCTCACAAAAACCAGGCGGCGGGTTGG
>NZ_JBANBA010000297.1:0-673 GCF_059803475.1 Bradyrhizobium sp. UFLA05-89
CACTGGTCCTAAGGTTGCTCTACAACTCGCAACGCCACCCTCCGCCTAGGCGAGCCTGATCCCTCAACCGGTTGGATTCGAAGAGAGGGGGCAACTTGAACCGCTGGGCGTTTTCAATGACTGGCAGAGGAACGACTCTCGACAGAGCCAGTCATCTCCATGCTCTCGGTGAAAGCCCCCATAGAAACCAGCCGAGAGAAAACCTTCCTACAAGGTTGGCGGCCTCGGCATCCCTCTCGCTGGGGTCGCTTGTCGGAGAGGCAGCGCGATTGGATGTTAAACGATGCACTTCTGGACGAGTTAAGGCAGCTGGAGCGCGAGGTAGTGGATGGTGAGCGGCGCCTTGCGGAACAGGAGGCATTGGTCATTAGTTTGAAACGGCAAAAACAAGACACCAGCAACGCTCAAGCCGAACTGGAGGGATTGCGTGAGAACCAGCGCCGCCTTCAGCAAGATCGGCATCGCATCTTGTCGCTGCTGCAACCGTAAGTCCATGATCGTTGGGCTTCCGTATGTCCAAAAGTGAACATAACTCATCCGCATTCCCCGGCATGCTCGAGGTCATGCTCACGCAAGCGCGCCCGAGCGAAGCAGTCAGACCGCAGCCTCCTTTCTGCGACGACTGCCGCATGCCAGCTGCGTTCAGGACCGAGGTTCAGGCGCGGGCCGGCCA
>NZ_JBANBA010000298.1:0-659 GCF_059803475.1 Bradyrhizobium sp. UFLA05-89
GCGAGCGTATCGGCGGTCTCGCCCGATTGCGAAATGAAGATCGCCAGATCGCCCTTGCGCAAGGGAGACTCGCGATAGCGGAACTCGGAGGCGACGTCGACCTCGACCGGCAGGCGCGCCATGCGCTCGAACCAGTATTTTGCGACGTAGCCGGCGTAGCTCGCCGTGCCGCAGGCCGTGATCGTGACGCGCTGGATATCGCGAAAGTCGAACGGCAGCTTCACCGGCAGCGACACGCGGTCGGACGCCATGTCAACATAGCGGGCCAGCGTATGGCCGACGACCTCGGGCTGCTCGTGGATTTCTTTCGCCATGAAGTGGCGGTAGTTGGCCTTGTCGACTAGCGAGGTCGAGGCCGCATGCTTGATCTTGTCACGCTGGACGGCGCGGCCGTCCTTGTCGAAGATGGCAACGCTGTTGCGGGTCAGCACCACCCAGTCGCCGTCCTCGAGATAGCTGATCGTGTCGGTGAACGGGCCGAGCGCGATCGCGTCCGAGCCCAGGAACATCTCGCCGTCGCCGTAGCCGACCGCGAGCGGCGGACCGTTGCGAGCGCCGATCAGCAGGTCGCCCTCGCCCGCGAAGATGAAGCCGAGCGCGAACGCGCCGCGCAGCCGGCGCAACGCGAGCTTCACCGCCTCGACCGGCTTGTTGCCACG
>NZ_JBANBA010000299.1:0-643 GCF_059803475.1 Bradyrhizobium sp. UFLA05-89
CCTCTTGCACGTTGACGCGCGACAACTTCGGCAAGGCGATCGCCGCTCAGCAGGCGAAGATCGTCGAGGTCGAGGCCCAGATCGCCGCGCAGCGCGCCGCCATTGAGCGTAACGCAGCAGCCGACAAGCTGGCGCGCGACCTCGATGAGATCGACAAGGCGCTGCCGGCATACCAGACGGCCGCTCGCCAGCTCGCCGACGCCGTCGAGGCTGTCGCTCACCTCCATTTCGAAGCCAACGAACTGGGCGCGGTCGCGCGCAACTGGGCGGCGCAGATCGACGTCGCAGGCGCGCTTGCCCTGGTGGAGCTGCGCCAAATGGTGGAGCAGATCAAAACCGGGGCCGCAGATATTCCGCCGAAGCCTGCGCCCGCGCCGGTTGCGAAGGTCGAGGCGCCGCCGCCGACCATGATCGTGTTCATGACGCACTCTGCTCGCTTCAGCGACCACGAAGGCCACAAGCGTTTTGCCGGCCAGTATGAAGACGCGCTGATGCCCGTTGCAACCGCGCAGCGGGCTATCCGCAAAGGCATCGCCGTTCCCACCACCGATCCACGTCGCGCTCAGCTTCGCGGCGCGCGTGGCAATGACTTCAACCCGCAGGCGCGTGATGTCGTCGATCTCGACGCGATCGACGAGGCGAA
>NZ_JBANBA010000029.1:0-87746 GCF_059803475.1 Bradyrhizobium sp. UFLA05-89
AGTGTACGGAGGCGAACAGATCGGTGACCCTGCGTTGGTCTATGATCATTCGCTTGGCCTGCAGCCAAGCACCTCCAACGGCCCCGGCCTCACGCAACCCCTAAGCCCCCCGGCCGGGGCCGTCTTTGACTAAGGTCAAAGCCCCGTATGCGGCGCGTCTGCCTTCAAGAGTCGCACATAGGCCCCGCTCTCGTGCAGCTCGAGCCAACCCCGCTCGACCGCCATCTTAATGCCGGCGCCGAAGGCTGCTGCCCTTAAGCGTGTAGAGGAACGGCGCGTTTATCTTCTCGATATGGACGCGGCCGACTTGCACGGGCTCGATGCCGGCAGCGAGTTCGACGAGCTTTCGGGCAGCGGCTTCCGGATCGGCGAAGGGACGTTCGGCGGTGAGCTTCATGCGGCGGTCGGTCGGTGTACGGCGAGGGTGTGGGAATCGATGGTGTGGCTGGTGACTACCTCGCCACAGAAGCACCGAGCAATCCCTTCCGGCCGTTGTGAAGGCAAGGGGAGCGCCAGAGCATGCATCCGGTCCTTCCAGGCGATCCAGTCGCGCTGACGGCGCCAGGCCTCATAACCGGCCTCTGTGCGCGCGCTGCGCGAAGTGATGGACCGGAATCCCGTTGCAGGTGAGCGTGAGCCAGCCGGGCGGATCTATGGCCGGCGCGGCAACGACTGGCAAATATTCGATTGCGGTAACTGAAAAACAGGAAGAGACTTTCACGGTCGGACCCAACAAGCCCCCCACGGCTATCACCGAAGGAGGAGGGAATGACCGCTCATAAAAATTACGGATGGAAGCCGGCCACTGCCGCCCAACGTGAGGCGCACAGGGTCTTCAAGGAAACCGACGCCAAAGTAGCGATGTCCGAGTATGAACGCATCCAAGCGGCGTTTCATGCAAACCGCGAGAGGTTAAAGTCTGAACGACTTGCTCGCGAGGCCGAAGCGGCGGCTCGGAGGCACCAAAACCTGATCACGGCCCACTCTCCGAATGTGCATGGCGGTCTGCGGCACCGCTAATACGGGCATTCAAATTATCAATCTCTTGAGAGACTTGAACGCGCGATAGCTACGGCGCGCGCCCATTCCGGCCGGTCGTGCTCTTTCTTCGGCAGCGCGGCGATGTACTCGCCGGCATCGCGCAGCGCGGGGCCTGTAAGGCGCGCAAGGCAACGCCGTCCGCACGGAGGAGAGTTTTTATTAACGGCGCAGGCATCGGCAGATTATCAGGGAGGCTGCCGCCGGGCTTAGAGCGGGAGTTGAGCTGATGGGAGATCCGGGCCTATTGTACTGCGTTGCTGGGGACCGTGGCCCGATGGAGGGTGGTTCAGATGAAGATGCTTTTCACATCTCTGGTCGGCGTTTCGCTCTTCGGATTCGCGGTGACCGCTCAGGCGGACACGATTTACCCGAGGAAGCGATGTCGTGTGTACGATGACACCTCATTCATTCAAATTCCCGGCCAGTGCGGAACCATTCTGCCATACTACCCCCGCAAACTATTTGTCCATTCCTGGTGGAGGCAGCCTCGTGTTTGAGCGCTGGTATTGAGCACGACAACCCGGAAGGACCGCGAATACCGGCGATGATCAGCTAATGAGGAAGTTGAAAGCTGCATCACCTGGTCGAGCATTCTAGGATCTCTTCGACTTCAACCCGATCTTGGATGAGCCGCTATTGTTTTGGTGCCTCGGAAGGTGCTTCTGGCGCCGGGGGCTCGGCGGCCGGTGTGGTGCCTCTGAGTTCTGACGGAGCCGCACAATCGCCGGCCCAAATCTTGGTGCCCTTTACCGTGCCAACTAATTTGCAACCCATCGGTGCTCGCGGCTTTACCTGGGCTGCCGGTCTTTTGGCCACTCTCGGTGGAGCAGTCTGAGCTAACGCGCTAGTCGCAAAGAGCAGCAACGCGATGAGTCCGATTAGCGGCTTCATGGTCTTCCCCAATCAGTTCCTGTTCGCCTTCAGCCCGAGCGTGACCAGCCCATCGCGCCTATGTCCACACAGATCGCATAAACAATCACAAATGTATCGCGCACGCGACATGATTGAGTTGGCCCACAGGCTTGCACCGCGGTCTGTTTCGAGGGGGGCGGAGGCATGGGACCGCATCTCATTGCTATGGGAGTTTCATTCGACGTGGGCATGGCAACTCGCGATTGCGCAGTCGATCTTTGGCAGGGGAATCGAATGATCGCGAAATATTCAGCCCGACAGTGAGGCAGAGGAGGCATCAACGGTAACCCATCGCAGACGACACCGGCTTGTTCCAGTTGAAGTCCGGCCGGACATCAGCACCGCTCCTGCCGCAGGCAGAACAGGTGAACCTCGGCTCGATGTCGGACAGGTGCACCTCGTTCGGCCAGCGATCGGCATTCATGGCCACGTTGTGGCTGCAACGATAGTCCGAGCAATAACCAGGAGGTCCTCGTACACCCATATCGCGCATGTCGCCGAAAGTGATCTTGACTGGGCGGTGACCAGACGGTGTGCCGGCTCAATCACTGTGTGCGGCCCCTGCGTCGCCATCTAAAACGTGATTGCGAACAGCACAAAGGCCGAGATCCCGTTCGTCGACCTCGAATGCTGCGTTTCCGCTCTTATCTGAACGTCACGACGTTGTGGCGATCTGGTCAAGCGCCATCAGCTCGGCAGGATGTGTCGGGATACCACCTGTTATTGAGTTTCGCCCGCAGCGCGTCGCTGGCGTCACGCATGAACAAGACGAAATCAGCCTGCATGACGTCTTCGAAACTGATGCCGGCGATTTTAGCCCGCTCCTTTAGCAGGTCAGCATGCAGAGACGTCCGATTGAGTGAAAGTCGCCGCTTTCGAACTTCCAAGCTAGTGAGGGAGCAACAAAACATCGAAATGCCTTGTACAGGCTGATGTGAGTGCTCTTGGATTGCACCTACATAGACTCCGCCGGTGATCAAGTGATCTAATGACGCGAACCTCTCATACTTGAGAAGGACCGCAGCCGTATAAATGAAGAGTTCGTGGATAATGAATTTGAAGTTGTCGAACCAATCCTTCGAATAAGAGTTCAAGTTCTTGGGAGGGTAGCTGTAGGGCAGTACGGACTCGAAGAACCTCTTGATCAACGTGATTGCGTCCTCGGTCGGATTGTTCCTCGCAAGCGCAGTGAGGACGCGGACAAACTCGTCACGATAGGGGAGGAAAGACTCGATCGATGCGATTATTGCGTCATCGAACGGGTCAGATTTCGTGTCTACTCGCAGCGCCTCGAAGTTCTCAGCCAGCACTTCGAGATAGCCACGTAACGACGCGTCGCTCTGCGGCGAGCCTCGTTGAAGGAGATCTATTGTACGTGCGGCTCTTGACCTCGTCGGCAACGACACCGAGGTTTCTTCGATATATACTGGTGGTTTGCCAACTTGAGGCTTAGGAAAAAGAGGCTTGCCAAAAATCCAGCGAACCAATTGCTCGAAGTTCTCCGGATAGATCTCCTCGTTACTTAGATCGATGAAGATGCGCGAACCATAGTAGGTAGGTAGATAGGCTTTTCCTTCCGCGTCAACCTCGGAGATCACGGCCACAAATTTGTCCTGATCAGCCTTGGCGTAGATCTTGGGTGAGATGATTTGCGTCTCGGTGCCGACGCCACCACGCCGGTCGTCGGCGCGTTCCGCATAGAGACGATCCGAAACGATAACGACCTTCTGCACCTCCGGATCGGGGACCATCCTTTCCATGAAGGCGATCGAGTCGTGCCCCTCTTTGAGATCCCACTTGTCCAAAATGGCATCGACGCCGCTTTCACGTAGCTGCGTGGCTAGATCAACCACCCACTGCTGATGTTCGGGCGAAGTCCAGCTATATGAAACGAACACTTTGGGGGCTGACATAAGGGGGCTCCACGAATCAACGCCTGATCGTGGCATGATCGGAACGCACGCAGCATTCTACTGCGGGCATTTTCCGCCTTATTCACGCGACCAGTCGGGCGGAAGCTTCGACTAAATCTGGACCGCAAGCCGGCTAAGGCTTTTCACGGGCCGTGGGTCCAGTGGTCGGGAAGCCCTCGACAGCTGGCGCGGCGCTGGCCGCATGTCTTGAGCAACGTTGTCGATCCCGGTTGGGTGTGCTCAAGGATCGGCGGCCCCGGGGCGCCGGTAGATCTCGCGACGAGACAACGAACCCAGACTTGCCGGGTCGTAAGCGACGAACCGGCCGCCTTGGTCAGCGGTCGTTATTGGCATCATCTTCAGCAGGAGCAGCCGGCCGATGAGCTCCGGCATCGAGGCGGGGATATTCTCCCGTAGCGAACTCAGCCGTTGGCATTCGTGATCGGCAGTATCCGATCCGTGCGTTCCATGGCCGGCAACTTTGTCAGCCATGGTCGGTAGATTCGTTGTGCGGGCCGACATTCCATTATTTCATTTAGGGACTTGAAGGTGTCCGCGAGCTGCTTGCTTCCCATGTGCTTCCCAGCGCCTTCTTATCGGGAAGCTCCTCACTGTAAGTTACTATAGTTTAATGAGAATTTACGCACATCAGCCGGCGTCAGCGCGTGTCCGGCTATCACATGGCGGTCGTCGCCGGCGTCGTGTTCTTTGCGGTACGCGCGCTGCTGGCGCTGATCCCGGGATTTGCAGTGGGCTATCCGATCAAAAAATGGTCCGCTGCGGCAGCACTGGTGGCTGCCGCGTTCTACCTGCTGCTGTCCGGCGCGGAGGTCGCAACACAAAGATCGTTCTTCATGACGGCGGTGGTGCTGATCGCGGTGATGGTCGATCGTCGCGCCATCACTTTCCGCACGCTCGCGGTGGCCGCGATGATCGTGCTCGCTGTCGCGCCGGAGGCGTTGGTGCATCCGAGCTTCCAGATGTCGTTCGCGGCGACGCTTGGTCTCGTCGGGCTGGTGCAGATCGGCATGCCGAACCTGTTGGCCTCGCCCGATCACTCCGTCACTGCGCGCATCGCGCTGTGGGGCGGCCGCGAGCTCGTCATGCTGCTGATGGCCTCGCTGATCGCGGGGCTCGCGACGACGCCCTATGCCGCCTTCCATTTTCATCGCGTCACGCCCTACGGCGTGCTCGCCAATCTCGCGGCGATGCCGGTGGTCTCGGCGCTGGTGATGCCGGCCGGACTTTTGGGGCTGATCGCAGCGCCGTTCGGGCTTGATGGCGTATTCTGGTGGCTGATGGGGATCGGCATCGACTGGATGGTCGTTGTGACGCGCTGGGTCGCGGCGTTGCCTGGCGCCGTCGGCCGCATCACCGCCTTCGGGACCGGCCCGTTGACTGCCGCCAGCATTGGTCTCGTTCTGATGGGCCTGTTGCGCACGCCGCTGCGCTGGGTGGGCGCCGTCGTGCTGACGCTCGCAATCGGTTGGGCGCTGCACGTGCGCCAGCCCGACATCCTGATCGCAGGCGACGGCCACAGCATCGCGGTGCGCGGCAAGGGCGGCCAACTGCACCTGATCCGAACCGGCAAGGACAATTTTCTTCTCAAGGAGTGGCTTGCATCTGATGCTGATCCGCGCGGCGCGACTGATGCGTCGCTCGCCGATGGCGTCTCATGCGACGAAGGCGGTTGCGTGACGCCGCTCGCCGATGGTCGCCTGGTCGCGCTCTCGTTGCGTATCGACGCGCTGGCGGACGATTGCAGCCGCGCCGCGCTGGTGGTGACGGCGAAGCCTGCAGCAGCCGGTTGCGCGGCGATGGTCGTGGATCGCGAGCGTCTGAAGACGCAGGGCGCACTCGCGCTATCGCGCGATGGCGACGGTTTCACGCTGCAAACGGTGAAAGCAAGGAGCGCAAACCGCCCCTGGTCGCCGGCCGGGGCCGGCGATAGCGATTTCGAGCTCAGCCTCGCACCGCGGCCGGCTACTCCACGCAGCAAGGATGCTACGCCATCGGAGGCCGACCTGCAGGCCGAGGATTGAAAGACGCGTCAGCCGATCGGCAGGCGTGTCGTGGGCGTCGTGGTCGTGTGCTGCTCGACGGCGGGCTGCTCTGTCTTCTCGCCGAGCGGCTGCGTCACCGGCAATTGCAGAACCGTGGCACGCTGTCCCTCGACGAGCTGCGTTACCAGCACGTAGTTGCCGTCGGGGAATTCGATCGCATCATGATGACGATCGGGAATGTGCGGATCGACCTTACCGAACTTGCCGACGCGGGAATTGACGGTGCGCGTCCAGATCCAGCGATTGTCGTAGCGGACGTTGTCGGCGAAGGCGAGCTCGGTGCCTGGCAGGAGGCAGACGGCAACCGAGAGATCACGCTCCGACGCAAATCCACGCGTCGAGGTGCCGCGGAAGGTTGTCGTGACGATCGTCTCGCCGACTTGAGCGGGGCGGGTCGCAACGGCATGTAGGCTGTAGTCACACATCGGAGTGCTCCTCATGCGAGATAGCAGGTCCGCGCCCCCCCGGAGGCGCAGGCCTCTACCAGAGTTGGAAGCCTACGAGTGTATCGCGTTTGTGGGCAAATCTGCGGCCCGTCTGCGCATCGCCCGATCACATTATCTTTCCCGGCAAACGAGGAACAAAGCCTCTCGCCGAGACTCTATCTTGGTTCACATCATTCACTCACGCGAGCTTCCATCAGCGCCGGCAGCGGAGTACCCTGAAGAGGGCCAGCTCGCCTGCGGCGCAGGTGCGATCGCATTGTTGGAATTGCGGAATGGCGCGCTGGTTGCCGCCGCGTGCTCTGCCTTTCGGGCGGCGTGGCCTTTCGGGCGGCGTGGTGTTGCGCTGCATCGCTCGCAGGTGCCGATCCCGCGATCAAGGCTGCCGAGATCACGCCTAAAATCACCTGCCGCATGGGTTTTGTCCTCTGCAGCCCGCACAGCGCATTCGCGCCTGCCATGCTTGAGGATTAGCTCTGTGCAGGTGTAGGGATAATCACAGTGGAAGCGACAACGCTATTTTGCTGGAGCGGACGATCCGTCCGCCCGTATCGCCGTGCGATGGCTGGCAATCTGCCGGGCAATCGGTACTTTCTGCTGGGCAATCAGTACTTCCGATACAGCCCGATCAGCTTGCCCTGAATCTTCACCCGGTTCGGCGGCAGGATGCGCACCTCATAGGCGGTGTTGGCGGGCTCCAGCGCGATCGACGCGCCGCGCCGGCGGAAACGCTTGAGCGTCGCTTCCTCGTCGTCGATCAGCGCCACCACGATGTCGCCGGTGTCAGCGGTCTCGTTGCGCTGGATCAGCGCCATGTCGCCATCCAGGATGCCGGCATCGACCATCGAATCGCCGCGCACTTCGAGCGCATAGTGCTCGCCCGAGCCGAGCATGTCCGGAGGCACGCTGATGGTGTGGCTGCGGGTCTGCAACGCCTCGATCGGCGTGCCGGCCGCGATCCGTCCCATCACGGGCACGGCGACCGGACGCTCGCCGTCGTCGACAGACGCGCTGGCGCTCCGCACCTTGCCGAGATTGCCTTCGATGACGCTCGGCGTGAAGCCGCGGCGGCCGGCGCCTGCGGCTTGAAGCTCGGGCAGCTTGATGACCTCGATGGCGCGCGCGCGGTTAGGCAGGCGACGGATGAAGCCGCGCTCTTCCAGCGCGGTGATCAGGCGGTGAATGCCGGACTTCGAGCGCAGATCGAGCGCGTCCTTCATCTCATCGAAGGAGGGCGGCACACCGCTTTCCTTGAGGCGCTCACTGATGAACCGCAGAAGCTCGTATTGTTTGCGCGTTAACATCTCGACCAAATCCCCCGGTTGATGTCGTTCGATTCCGAGACGCCAGATTCAGCAGAAGCCGCTAGATGCTCGAAACAAATCATGAACGGACACTATATGTTCGATATGTGTTCCGCAACCACTTAATTTTGTGTGAACGCGGCGAAGTTCGCATCACGCGCGAATCAGATTGCACTCACAAGGGCAGCCGCAACACCTCGCAAGGCGTGCCTGCTTCGGCCTTTGGCGCGAACGGCGCGCGCACGAGAAGTGCTTGTGCGGTAGCAAGATTCGCAAGCAGCGAGGAGTCCTGGTGGTTGACGGGAACGGCCACCAGCGTGCCGTCCTCGCGCTCCTCGAGCCGTGCGCGCAAATAGTCCTCGCGGACGTCGTTGGGCCCGACGTCGCGCCCGAGCACGGCGCGCTCGCGGCGGTGATGAACGCGCGAGCGGCCAGCAAGCGCGCGAATCAACGGCACCATGAACAGGAAGCCGCAGACATAGGACGAGACCGGATTGCCGGGCAGGCCGATCACCCGCATCGCGCCGAGATGGCCGTGCATCATCGGCTTGCCCGGCCGCATCGCGATCTTCCAGAACGCCATCTCGAAGCCTTCGGCCTGGAGCGCTGGCCTGACCAGATCGTGGTCGCCGACCGACGCACCGCCGGTCGTGATGAGGATGTCGGCGCCGCTCTCGCGGGCCCGGCGGATCCCGGCGGTGGTCGCCGCAACCGTATCGGCGGCAATGCCGAGATCGACCGTTTCGGCGCCCTCGGCCCGCGCCAGCGCGTGCAGGGCGTAGCCGTTGGAGAAGACGATCTGGCCCGCGCCGGGCGTTGCGCCCGGCATCACCAACTCGTCGCCGGTCGCGAGAATCGCGACCCTCGGCCGGCGACGCACGGCAAGCTCCGGATGGTTCATGCCGGCGGCCAGTGAGAGGTCGCGTTCGGTGAGTCTGGCTCCCTGTCGCAGGAGCACGTCGCCCTCGAAGAAATCGACGCCAGCAGGACGGATGTGCCGTCCAGCGATCGCGGCCTCCTTGATCGTGACGCGCCTGCCGTTTGCGACCGTGTCCTCCTGGATTACCACCGCGTCCGCGCCATCGGGCACCACGCCGCCAGTGAAGATCCGCACGGCCTGGCCCGCGCCAACCGCTCCCGCAAATGGCCGGCCGGCCGCGACCTCGCCGATCACGGTGAGCTCTGCGTCCACCGTCGCCGCGTCGGCGGCGCGCACCGCATAGCCATCCATCGCCGACATCGCCTGCGGCGGCTGCGTACGCCGCGCGGCGACATCGCGCGCCAGCACGCGATGGTAGGCCGCATCCAGCGCAACCATCTCCTCGGCCACCGGCTCTACGCCGGCAAGCACTGCGGCAAGCGCGTCGGACACCGGCATCAGGGCCACGGGCAAACTCCTGCTGAGCAAATCGAAGGACAGGTCGCGTTGCGTTCTAGCCGAGTGCAGGCTTCGAGGCAAAAGGGGGCGATCACGAAGGCGGAGATGAATTGTCCCTCCAGCACCGGAACGGCAGGGATGCCCTTTAGGACAATATCGCGCCTTTCCGCTTCCAGCTCAGAATTGCCGCGCGCCATCGCACGCAGGTGCGTCAGGAGACATCCGGGAGAACCCTGATGGCAGAGACTTCAAAGCTATCGGTTGAGAAAGCTCTCGAGAAGCTGCGCGGCGATGAGCCGCCGAAATCGAAGAGCGCAAAGCTGGACGAGGAGATCGAGGCGCTCAAGGAGAAGACGAGCCGCATGCGCGCGCAACGGCAGCGTCTCGATCGGCCTCAACCCAAGCGCAGTTGAATGCGCCTAGCGTGGACGCCGCGCGATCGTCTCGATGACGAGAAGGACCGGGATGACGGTGGCCAAGCATGCCACGGCGACAACCAGGCTCACGGCTAGCATCAGGTGGCTCCCGTTTCATTGTCCGGATCGACGTCGGGCGCCTTCAGGCTGTGATCCATCTCGGGCAGGGGGTCGCCCTGCGATTTGAGATCCGCCGCCTTGCTGACCAGCTTCGCGGACAGCTGCGAATTCGACGTTGACTTGGCGAACTTGAGAAGGATCGAGGCTTGCTTGTTGAAGTAAGACTTGCCCAACACGATCACACATCCGTTGTAGAAAATCCCAACGGACATACGACTCCCGACGCGTTGATCCGTTCCGGGAACTCTGTCTAAAAATGCACAGAGTGAGTTGGTTCCACAATTTGCTAAAAAAGTTCCCGGTGATGGCCGGAACCGAACGCTGAGCGACCGCAGCAATGGGGCGCTTAGAATCCCAGCGCCTTCAGCGCCTCGCCGACGTCGTGAGGCGACGTGACGTGAACCGCGGTCAGCCCTCGTGCCCGCGCGCCTTCGATGTTTTCGGCGAGATCGTCGAAGAACACGATTCGCCTCGCCGGCACGCCGATCGCGGCGACGACATGGTCGAAAGCTTCCGCATCGGGTTTGCGCAGGCCGATGCTGGAGGACAGGTACATCTCGCGGAAATGGCCGAGCACGTCGGCATACTCCTTCGAGAAATAGTCCACATGCGGCCGGTTGGTGTTGGAGAAGGCGTAGAGCGGCACGTGTTGTGCCGCGCGCGGCAACAGGTTGGCGATGTCGGGCATCTCGCCCGCGAAGATCGCATTCCACCCCTCCAGGAATTGCGCGTCGGAGATTTCGATCCCGAGCGAGCGGCGCAGCGAGTCGAAATAGACCTCGTCGCTGATCTTGCCCATCTCGTGCAGCCGATAGGCCTCATCGCGGACATAGCGCGTCACGATCGATTGCGGTTCGCAGCCGGCATGTCCCGCCCAGCAGGCGATCGCCTTGGAGAAATCGATGTCGAGCACGACGCGACCGAGGTCGAACAGGAGCGCATCCGCGCTGCCGGGAGAGAGGAGGGAGGTCATTGCATCCTTTCAGTAACGATAAGGCTCGATATCCAGCAGCGGAAACGCGCTGAACACGCTTGGTACGTTGGTGGCGGTCGCCGGATGCAGGCAGGATGCGTTCACCTCGGCAAACGAGGTGGCCCCCAGCAGCCCGAGACACCGCAACACTTCGTCTTCGAGTAGCTCCAACATCCGTGTGATGCCGGATTCGCCGGCCGCGGCCAACGCCCAGCACTGCAGGCGCCCGATGCCGACGAGGTCCGCGCCCATGGCGAGCGCCTTGACGATGTCGGTGCCGCGGCAGAATCCGCCGTCGACCATGATCTTCGCGCGTCCCTTCACGGCATCGACGATCTCCGGCAATACGTGCATGGCGCCGCGGCCATGATCAAGCTGGCGGCCGCCATGGTTGGAGACGTAGATCCACTCGACGCCGTGATCGAGCGCGATGTGCGCGTCCTCGGCAGTCGCGATACCCTTGATGATGAGCGGGATCTTGAACTTGTCCTTGATCAGCTTCACGGTCCGCCACTCCAGGCCCTTCTGGTAGTCGCCGCCGGTGGCGCGCAGCCGGCTCTCGCGAACATAGCGCTTGGCGATGTCGCGTTCGCGACGGCTGTAATGGGCGGTGTCGACCGTCAGGCAGAACGCGGCGTAGGTGCTTTTCACCGCGCGGGCGACGACATCCTCGACGAAGGCGTCATCGCCGCGGACATAGAGCTGGTAGAAGCGCAGCGCATCGGGAGCTGCTTCTGCGGTCTTCTCGAGGCCCGGATCCGACACCGAGCTCAGCATATGCGCTGCACCGAAGGCGCCGGCCCCGCGTGCAACGGAGGCTGCGCCGTGCGGATCGAAGATTTCGAGCGCGCCGACCGGCGCCAGTACGACCGGCAGGCGCATCTTGCGGCCGAACTGCTCGACGGAACCATCGACATTGCGCATGTCGCGCAGCACGCGCGGGCGGAAGGCGATCTCGTCCAGCGCCATGCGGTTGCGGCGCATCGTGGTCTCCGTCTCGGCGGCGCCGACGATATAGTCCCAGGCGTTCTGGTTGAGGTTGGAGCGCGCCTTGCGAATGAATTCGTGCAGGTTCTGGAACGGCTCGTCGCTGGCACCCAGTTCGACGTTTCGTTGGGGCCGGATACGGGGCGCGTCGTTCATTGTTATCCTCCCGAGAATTTGAAGCCTTATTCCATCGCCTAACCGGTTCGGCGCGCCAAAACCATCCCAAAATCGCATAGCTTGAGCGCGTTGGCCGGACGGGTCGATTCCGCCCCCGGCGCGAACCGGCCGAGGAACGTTGCCAAAAGTTTAGGCTGGGACGAAGGGTTTTTTGCCGGATGCAAGCCAACGTGGCGGACCGGCCTTGAAGAAACCAGAATGGTATTGTGAGACACCGGCTGGATCGCCATTTGCATGGCGGCTCCCAACCGCCAGCGAAAAGGCCAATCGATCCATGCGGAAAACCCTGCTGTTCCCCCTCGGCGCGCTGACCGGCGCGTGTTTGACTCTGCTGGCAACCTCTCCGCAAGGCGGGCAATGGGTGGCGAGAGCGGCGGCGGGCGCGGACGATGCCTATTCGCAACTGAACCTGTTCGGCGAAGTTTTCGAGCGGGTCAAGGCGAGCTACGTCGAGAAGCCCGACAATTCCAAGCTGATCGAAGGTGCCATCAACGGCATGGTCACCTCGCTCGATCCGCATTCGCGCTACATGAACGACAAGGCCTGGACCGAGATGCAGGAGACCACCTCCGGCGAGTTCGGCGGGCTCGGCATCGAGGTCACGATGGAGGAGGGCCTGGTCAAGGTCGTGGCGCCCATCGACGACACGCCGGCCTCCAAGGCCGGCCTCCTGTCCGGCGATCTCATCAGCAAGATCGATGGCGAGGCGGTGATGGGCATGACGCTCGAGCAGGCCGTCAACAAGATGAAGGGCCCGGTCGACACCAAGACCAAGCTCACCATCGTGCGCAAGGGCGCCGACGCGCCGCTCGACGTCGCGATCACGCGTGAGATCATCCATGTGCGCCCGGTCCGGTTCCACACCGAGGGCGGCGATATCGGCTATATCCGCCTCACCTCGTTCAACGAGCAGACCACCGACGGACTGCGCAAGGCGATTACGTCGATCTCCAAGGAGATTCCGCAGGAGAAGCTTGCAGGCTACGTCGTCGATCTCCGCAACAATCCGGGCGGGTTGCTCGACCAGGCGGTCTCGGTGTCGAGCGCCTTCCTCGCCCGCGGCGAGGTGGTGTCGACCCGCGGCCGGAACCCGGAAGAGACGCAGCGCTTCACCGCGCATGGCGGCGACCTCACCAAGGGCAAGCCGCTGGTGGTGCTGATCAATGGCGGCTCGGCTTCCGCGTCCGAGATCGTGGCCGGCGCGCTGCATGACCACAAACGCGCCACGCTGATCGGCACGCGATCGTTCGGCAAGGGCTCGGTGCAGACGATCATCCCGCTCGGCTCCGGCAGCGGCGCGTTGGCGCTGACCACCGCGCGCTACTACACGCCGTCGGGCCGCTCGATCCAGGCGCAGGGCATCGCGCCCGACATCGAGATCCTTCAGGACGTCCCGGCGGAGCTGAAGGGGCGTGTCGACACGATGGCCGAATCCCAAATGCGCGGCCATCTCTCCGCAGCCGACGGCAGCGAGCAGACCGGCTCGCAATCCTACGTGCCGCCGGAAGAGAGGGACGACAAGGCCTTGCATGCCGCCTTCGACTTCCTGCACGGCGTGACCGTGAATGCCGCGGCCGCGAAGCCGACACAAAAGACGGCGGTGCCGAACTGAGGCCTTAGGCCGAGATGCGGTAGGGTGGGCAAAGGAGCGTCAGCGACGTGCCCACCGCTTCTGTATCCGCGGCGAGGCACGAGGTGGGCACGCTTCCGCCTTCGCTCTTCGAGCTACGGCGGACAAGTCGCTTTGCCCACCCTACGAATTACGATGCGAAGGCCTGGCGCCTAGCCC
This sequence comes from Bradyrhizobium sp. UFLA05-89, assembly GCF_059803475.1. Lineage (NCBI taxonomy): Bacteria > Pseudomonadati > Pseudomonadota > Alphaproteobacteria > Hyphomicrobiales > Nitrobacteraceae > Bradyrhizobium > Bradyrhizobium sp. UFLA05-89. Next base: position 13,517 of record NZ_JBANBA010000029.1, read on the forward strand.
GCTTCGCGGCGGCGGCTTTCGTGGCCGGGCCTCTGGGCAAGCCGGCTGCGGTGGAGCGTAAACAGCTCCTGCACCTTGTCGACTGGCTTCGCGGCGCTGAACAGATAGCCCTGCATTTCACTGCAACCGAGCGAGCGGAGCAGGCGCTGCTGCTCCTCCGTCTCCACACCTTCCGCGGTCGTCGTCATGCGCCGCGCGGCGGCGAGATTGACCACGGCCTGCACGATGCTGGAGGAGCCGTCGGGGCCGGCGATGTCCTCGACGAAGCAGCGATCGATCTTGATCTTGTCGAACGGGAAGCGGTGCAGGTAGCTCAGTGACGAGTAGCCCGTGCCGAAATCGTCGAGCGCGATGCGTACGCCGATGGCGCGGAGCTGATGCAGGATGGCGAGCGCGGTGTCGTCGTCGCGGATCAGCACGGCCTCGGTGATCTCGAGCTCGAGCCGGCTCGCCGGCAGGTTGGAGGCGGCCAGCGCTGCCATGATCTTCAGCGCCAGCGTGCCGCTCTTGAACTGCACCGGCGAGACGTTGACCGCAAGGCGGATGTCCTCCGGCCAGGTCGCAGCATCCCGGCACGCCGTCGTGAGCACCCACTCGCCGATCTCGTTGATGAGGCCGGTGTCCTCCGCGATCGGGATGAACTCGGCGGGCGAGACCATGCCGCGCTCGGGATGGCGCCAGCGCACCAGGGCCTCGCAGCCCGTGATGGTCTCGTCCTTCAGGCTGAGGCAGGGCTGGTAGAACACCTCGAGCCCGCCATGGGCAATCGCATGCCTGAGATCCGTCTCGAGCTGTCGCCGCTCGCGGACTTTGGCATCCATCTCCGGCTCGAAGAAGCGATAGGTGCGGCGGCCGGCCGCCTTGGCAGCGTACATCGCCAGATCCGCATTCTTCAGGATCTGATCGAGCTCGGTGCCATGGTCAGGCGCCAGCGCAATGCCGATCGAAGCGTCGGTGGTGATATGGTGGCCCATGCAGTCGAACGGCTCGCGGATGGCGGCGAACACCCGCGCCACGAGATCGGTGACGTGATCAGGCGAGGTCACGGCGCTCTGCACGATCGCGAATTCGTCGCCGCCGAGACGGGCGACGAATTCGGTCTCGCCGGCGCAGCGGTTCAGATGCGCGGCGATCGATTTCAGCAACTCGTCGCCGACGAGATGGCCGAGCGCGTCATTGACGCCCTTGAATTCGTCGATGTCGATGTAATGCACGGCGATCAGCTCGCCGTCGGCCATAGCACCCAGGACGTCCCGCAGATGCTCGTGGAACATGGCGCGGTTGGGCAGGTCGGTCAGCGCGTCATAATGCGCAAGATGCGTGATGCGCTCCTCGGTGCGGCGGCGCTCGGTGATGTCCTCATGCGTCGCAACCCACCCGCCGTCGGCGAGAGGCTCGTTGACGATCTGGATCGAGCGGCCGTCGGATGTGTCGATGACCATGGAATTGCGGATGTGGATGTCGCGCAGTACGCGCGCGACATAGCGGTCGACGTCGCCGGCGAACGAGCCGGTCGCCTTGCGGTGCGCGATGATGTCGTGGAAGCTGCAACCGGGCTTCACGACGTCGGCCGAGAGGCCGTACATCTCGAGATAGCGCTGGTTGCAGACGATCAGCCGTCGCGAGTCGTCGAATAGCAGGAGCCCCTGCGTCATATTGTTGACGGCGCGGTCGAGCCGCTGCTTCTCCAGCGTCAGCCGTTCCCGTGAAAGACGGTGCTGTGCCGACAGTTTGCGAACCACGGCAATCAGCAAGCCGGAGATGGCGAGCGCCGATGCAAAGGCGATCGAGACCAGGAGTCCGATCTGCTCGCGCCAGTCCGCGAGCGCCGCCGTTCTCGTGTTGGTCGCGACCATCACGATCGGGAAATGGGGCAGGGCGTGCGACGAGATCAGGCGGTCGTCACCGTCGACCGTGCTTGTGAAGCGGCCGGTGAAGTGGTCGAGGTCGAACATCTTCCGCTGCGCTTCGGAACCGATCTTGAAGTTCTGGCCCATGGCTTCGTCGACATGGGGGTAGCGGGCGAGCAGCGTGCCGTCGCGGTGAAGCATCGAGATCGTCGCGCCTTCGCCGAGTGCGACGGAGGCGAAGAATTTCTCGAAGCCGGCAGGCTCGATGCCGCGCCCGACCACGCCCAGGAACTCGCCGTTCGGGCCAGGGACCTTGCGGAGGATCAGGATCGTCCACATGCCGGAGACCAGGCTATGGACGGGTTGGACCAGCATGTCCGGCGAGCGCGGATCGGATTTGAGAGTTCGGAAATAGGCGCGGTCGGCGACATTGACCTTCGGCGGAGGCCAGACGAGCGAGGAGTTGATCAGCTCGCCGTCGGCGTCGAAGATATTGACGCCGCCGACATAGGACAGCGCCTCCATCTTGGAGCGGAGCGTCCGATGGATGTCCTGCGTGGACAGGCGCCTGCGGTAGTCTTCGACGCTCGCAATCCCGCTGGCGCGCATATTCGTGATCAGGTCTTTCTGGATGACCTCGAAATCCTGGAGCTGCTGGTCGAAATGATGAGCGAGGAGCAGCGCCGTGTTATCCAGCTCGCGCGCACTGTTGCGCAGCGCCCGTTCGCGGAAGTTCTGGGCCATCAGCGTCGCGCCGATCACGATCGCCGCAATCAGCAGCATGCCGCCGACCACCAGCCAGCGGATCGGTCCGCTACGGATCAATGCCGTTTGATCAAGGAGGCGACTGCCGAAACCCGTCATGATCTGAAACGCTGCCGTGCACACGCCAGGATCAGTTCTTGAGCCCGGAAACACCCGTTGGTTTACGGGAACGATGTGGAGGCGACGTTAGGAAGCGCGGTTAACGGAGGGTAAATCGGCGCGAGAGTCCCGGAGCGCAGCGCCGTGAGCAAAGCCAGCAGATATTGCCGATGCCGTGCATATGAGCGGTCAATTCTTGCCGGCCGCGCTCGCGTCAACCGAAACTTAACCATCTAACATGCTGGCGGCGCTCGCGCGCGCTCTGGCACGCTGCTTGCGAGTGGTTTCGTCATCCCATGGAGAGGACAGGATAACAGAATCATGAAGTCGAAGTTGCAGAAGTTCATTGCCGACGAATCCGGCGCCACCGCGATCGAATACGGCCTGATCGCCGCCGGCATCGCGCTTGCCATCATCACCGTCGTCAACGGCCTCGGCAGCAAGCTCAACAGCAAGTTCGGATCGATCAGCGCTTCGCTGCGCTGATCGTCCGCGTTGCGCTCCGCAACAGGGGCGCCGCCACGATCAGCGCCGCGACGACGTTCGCGGCGGCGCTGATCAGGATCGACAGCGTGTAGCTGTGGGTGGCGTCGTAGGCGAAGCCCGCGGCGCTCGGCCCGATCAGCGTGCCGAACGCGACGCTGGTGTAGAGAATGCCGATGATCCCGCTGACGTTGCGCCCGCCGAAATGGTCCATCACGACGGCGGGGAGCACTGCGACCCAACCGCCGTAGAACACACCATACACGAAGGCGAAGCCGGCGAGCGCGAAGGCGCTCGCCGAGACCGCCCAGATCGCCATGGCGAGCGCCATGCCGAGCAGGACCATGATCAGCGACCGGTCACGGCCGATCCGGTCGGCGAGCCCGCCGAGCAGGAAGCGCCCGGCGGTGCTGCCGACGCCGATCGTGCCAAGCAGCAGCACGGCGGACGAGGTCGCAACGCCGTGATCGCGTGCGTAGGGCACGAGATGGACGAAGGGGACGAAAGCGCCGAACGAGCAGACCAGACACGACAGGTACAGGCCGGCGAACCGCGCGGAGCGCACGGCCTCCAGCACCGAGGCGCCTCCGGTTCCGATCGTGCGTGCTGCCTCAGGTGGGGCGCCGTCCGGGCCGAGGCCACGGTCGTGTGGATCGTTCTCGAGCAGCAATGAAATCCCGCCACCCAGCACGATGGCGACAGCAGCGAGCACCAGATAGGCCCCGCGCCAGCCGAATGTCGCGATCAGCAGCGACGCGATCGGCGGCATCGCCAGCGTGCCGAGCCCGATGCCGCTGACTGCCAGTCCGGAAGCAAATCCGCGGCGTTTGACGAACCAGCGCTGTACCGCGCCGATCGCGGGGACGTAGGCGCAGCCGACGCCGAGGCCTATTCCGAGACCGTAGGCGAGATAGACCTCGGTGAGCGATCGCGCCGCGCTTGCGGCCGCGAGGCCTGCGGCGACCACAATCATGCCCGTCACGGCCAGGGAACGCGCGCCAAAGCGGTCGGCGAGCGGACCGCTGACGACCCCGAGGGCGAAATACAGAAAGCCCGCAATCGAGAACACCAGCGAAACCGAGCCGCGCGAGGCGCCGAAGTCTCGTTGGAGCGGTTCCAGGAACGCGCTGAACGTGTAGGCGGAGCCGAAACCGACGAACGTCACCGCGAAGGCCGCGGCGACGACGAGCCAGCCGTAGAAAATGCGGGGGCGGGTGAATGTCGTCGTGTCTGCCATCTCGGCCTCCATGGTGTGATGCGACAATTGACACCGGTAAACGATTTATACAGGTGTTTGTTGCCGTCAACCGGTAAAAATGATTTACTGGTGTCCATGTCGAAGCAGTCCCGGAAATTCAAGGTTCCCGACGAGTTGGCCGCCCTCTACGACTTCGCCAATTCGCTCGACGTCCGCCACTTCGTGCATTTCGGCGTGCAGCATCCGCAGAGCGATGCGCTCTCGGGCCCGAAGGAGCTCGCGGCGTGGTTGGCGGAGCACGGCATGGGCGAGGGCGGCGCGAAGATCACGCCTGTGATGTTCCAGGCCGCGCTGCGGCTGCGTGGGGCGCTACGCGCCTATTTGCAATGCGAGCCGGCCGAGCGGCGCAGGAATAAGGATGTCCTTGCCGCGCTCGATGGCGCGCTCGAGCCATTTCCGTTGCGGGTCGAGGCGCGTGCGGGCCGCGGCGCAACGCTCGCAGCGGTGCGTCAGGATGCCCTTGCGGGCCTGTCGGCCATCGCCATCGAGCTTCACGACGGCACGCTTGCAGGGACGCTGGACCGGCTGAAGATGTGCGCGTCGGAGGAATGTCGCCGCGTGTTCTACGACCGGTCGAAACCGTCCACGCGGCGCTGGTGCATGTCGACGCTATGCGGCAACCGGATGAAGACGCGCGCCTATCGCGAGCGCCAGCGCGAGGCCCGGTAGTGCGGGCGAGATAGCGTGTGGCTCGTCGTTCGGGGTTCACCTCTCCCCAGCGGGGAGAGGTCGGATTGCGAAGCAATCCGGGTGAGGGGCCGCAGCATTCAGTGAGGCCGTAACCCCTCACCCGGATCGCATCTTTCGATGCGATCCGACCTCTCCCTACGGGAGAGGTGGACCTGCTACCGATTCAACCAAAACTCATTTCCGCTTTGGTACAGGCCGCGTGCTCAGACCCGGTAGTGGCCGGACTTGCCGCCCTTCTTCTCGACGAGATGGATGCCCTCGATGCGCACGCCGCGCTCCACTGCCTTGATCATATCGTAGATCGTGAGACAGGCGACCGAGACGGCGGTCAGCGCCTCCATCTCGACGCCGGTCGGACCTGTGACCTTGACGGCGGCGCGGACGAGGCAACCGGGCAGCTTGTCATCGGGCTCGATGTCGACGGTGACCTTCGAGAGCGCGAGGGGATGGCAGAGCGGGATCAGCTCCGAGGTGCGCTTGGCCGCCATGATGCCGGCGATGCGCGCGGTGCCGAGCACGTCGCCCTTCTTGGCGTTGCCGGAGCGGATCAGATTGAGCGTCGCCCTGGTCATGACGACGCGCCCCTCCGCGACGGCGATCCGCTCGGTCGCGGGCTTCTCCGACACGTCCACCATCCGCGCCTCGCCGGAGGCGCCGATATGGGTGAGGGCGGGAGTTGCCTTGGCTTTGATCCTGGACGGTGAACGCGCCATCTCAGCGCGTGCCCGGGGCGTGCGTGGCCTCGCGCGACAGGAGCGCGCGGGTGGCAGCCGTCACGTCGGCTTGCCGCATCAGGCTTTCGCCGACGAGGAAGGTCGACATCCCCACGCGCTCGAGGCGGGCAAGGTCCGCGGGTGTGAAGATGCCGCTTTCGCCGACCATCAGCCGTTCCCGCGGGATCAGCGGAGCCAGCGTCTCGCTGGTCGCAAGCGTGGTTTCGAAGGTCCGCAAGTTGCGATTGTTGACCCCGATCATCGGTGAGCGCAGTTTCAGCGCGCGGTCGAGCTCGCTCGCGTCGTGGATCTCGATCAGGACGTCCATGCCGAGGCACAGCGCGGCGTCCTCGATATCCTTTGCCACCGTATCGTCGAGCGCCGCCATGATGATCAGGATGCAATCGGCGCCATGGGCGCGGGCCTCGACCACCTGATAGGTGTCGAACAGAAAATCCTTGCGCAGCACCGGCAGCGACGTCGCGGCGCGCGCCGCGACCATGAAGTCGATATGACCCTGGAAGGAGGGCGTATCCGTCAGTACTGAGAGGCAAGCAGCGCCGCCGGCCTCGTAGGCCTTGGCGAGCAGGGGCGGATCGAAATCGGGACGGATCAGCCCCTTGGAGGGGGACGCCTTCTTGACCTCGGCGATCAGCGCATAGTCGCCATTGGCGAGCCTGTTACGGATCGCGCGCAGAAAACCGCGCGGTGCAGGTGCGATCTTGGCCTTGGCTTCCAGGGCGGCCAGCGGCTGTGCGCGCTTGGCTGCCGCGATCTCCTCGCGCTTATACGCCTCGATCTTGGTCAGGATGTCCGACATGCGAGGCTCAGCTATTGGAGACCGCGATCAGGTGTTTTAGCCGCGCCGCCGCCGCGCCGCTGTCGATCGACTTGGCGCCGAGCGCAACACCTTCCTTGATGTCCTTGGCGCGGCCGGCCACCACCAGCGCGGCAGCCGCGTTGACCAGAGCGACATCGCGATAGGCGCTGGGCTTGCCGTCGAGCACGCTTTGCAGCGCGACCGCGTTGGCGTCGGCGTCGCCGCCCTTCAAGCCAACGGCTTCGCAGCGCGGAAGGCCCGCGTCCTCCGGGGTGATCTCAAAGGTCTTGATCTCGCCCTTGTGCAGCGAGCTGACGAAGGTCGGGCCGGTGAGGGTGATCTCGTCGAGCCCGTCAGAGCCGTGCACCACCCAGACCGAGTCGGAGCCGAGATTCTTCAGCACCTGCACCAGCGGCTGCACCCATTGCCGGGAGAACACGCCGACCATCTGCCGCTTCACGCCGGCCGGATTGGACAGCGGGCCGAGCAGGTTGAAGATGGTGCGGGTGGCGAGCTCGACGCGGGTCGGGCCGACGTTCTTCATCGCGGGATGGTGCGCGGGCGCGAACATGAAGCCGATGCCGCACTCCCGCACGCAGCGGCCGACGTCCTCGGGCTTGAGATCGATCTTCACGCCGAGCGAGGCCAGCACGTCGGCTGCGCCCGAGCGCGACGACAGCGCGCGGTTGCCATGCTTTGCGACCGGCACACCGGCGCCCGAGACGATGAATGACGCGCAGGTCGAGACATTGACCGAGCCCGAGCCGTCGCCGCCGGTGCCGACGATGTCGACGGCATCCGCGGGAGCGTCCACGCGCAGCATCTTGGAGCGCATCGCCGAGACTGCGCCGGTGATCTCGTCCACGGTTTCGCCGCGCACACGCAGCGCCATCAGAAGCCCGCCCATCTGCGAGGGCGTGGCCTCGCCGGACATCATGGCATCGAAGGCTGAGGCGGCTTCGTCACGCGACAGGCTGGCGCCGGTCGCCACTTTTCCAATGATCGATTTCAGGTCGTCCATCGCGTGCTTTCAACTGATTACTGGTTCGCGCCCGTCACCTGCGCGAAGGCGGCCTGATTAATGGTGGTTCCGATGTCGGTTTCAAGCTTGTTGACGTAGGATGCCACTTGCTCGTCGGTGAGCGAACGGTCGAGGCTCTCCTTCAACTTGGCAATACCCTCGGATGCGAGATCGACCGGCGGATCGACGATGTCGGTCACGCGGAAGATGATGACCTCGCCGCCTGCACCTGGGGTCTGGCCGACGCCATCCTTGGCGGTGCGGAATGCGGCCGCGACCAGGCTCGACGGCACACCGGTGGGCGTGTCCTCGCGCTTGACGCCCGAGGCGGTCTCGACCTTGGCGTTGATGGCTGCGGCTTCGTCCGCGAGCTTGGCTCCCTGTTCGACCTTCTGCACGATCTCGGTGGCCTTGGCCCGCAGCTTGGCCGTGATCTGGTCTTGACGCCAGCGCGCCTCGACCTGGTCGCGGACCTCGTCGAGGCTGCGCTCGCGCGACGGCGTGATGCCGAGCACGTCGTACCAGACGTAGCCGCCGCGGAAGGAGATCGGATCGTTGTCGACGCCGACATCGCTGTTGAAGGCTTGCGACACCACGTCGAGCCCTTGCGGGATGTTGGCGGCCGGCTGGCCGCTGGGCGTCCGGCCGGAGCGGTCGACAGCCTCGATGGTCACCGCAGCAAGCCCGAGCTTCTGCGCCGCCTCGATGACGCTGGAGCCGCCGCCGCGCTCGTCTTCCATCTTGTCGCGCAATTCCCCGACCTTGGCGCGGGCGCGCTCGGCCGCGATTTCCCGTTTGATGTCGCCGGCGAGGTTGGCGTAGTTGGCCTCAGCGCCCGGTTCGATCTTGTCGACCTTGACCAGCGCCACGCCAAAACGGCCCTGCACTGGCTGGCTGATCTCACCCGCGGGCAGCGCAAAGGCGGCGTCAGCCACGGCCGGATCGAGGATCGCGGATTTGGTGACGAGGCCGAGATCGGCGTCCGCCGCGCTGAGCCCGCGCTCCTTGGCGAGATCCTCGAACGACGTTCCGCCCGCGAGCCGGGTGCGCGCGGCTTGCGCCTCCTCGACCGTCGGGAACACGAGCTGGTGCACTTGGCGCTTCTCCGGCGTGCCGAGCCGGTCCTTGCGCTGCTCGAACACCTTCTTGGCGTCGTCGTCGGAGACGTCGGTCCACTTGCCGATTTCCTCCGGCGAGATCACGACGAAGGAGATCTTGCGGTATTCGGGCGCGCGGAACTGGACCTTGTGATCCTCGAAATAGGCGGCGAGCGCCTCGGGCGAGGGCGGGTCGATCGTGCCGGCTTGCGCCGCGTCGAGCTTGACGAATTCGATGGAGCGCTGCTCGTTCTGATAGCGGCTCAGCGCATCGATCATGGTCTTGGGCGGCTCGAGGCCCGCGCCAATCGTGCCGGTGATCTGTCGGCGCAGCGACACCTTGCGCTGCTCGGCGGTGTAGCGCTGCTCGGTGTAGCCGAAATTGCGGATCATGGCCTGGAAGCGTTGCGCATCGAAATTGCCGGCGGCGCCCTTGAAGTTCGGGTCGTTCATGATCATGCGGCGGATCTCGTCGTCCGACACGCCGAGCCCGAGCCGGCGGGCCTCTTCATCGAGGGCGGCTTCCGCGATCGCCTGCTGGAGCACCTGGCGGTCAAGGCCGAAGGCGCGCGCCTGCTCAGGCGTCAGCGGGCGGCCGAATTGACGGCCGATCTGCTGCATGCGGTCGGTATAGATCTGCCGGAATTCGTTCAGCGAAATCTCGGTGTGGCCGACCTTGGCCACCGTCGACTGCCCAAAGCCGCGGAAAATGTCGGCGATGCCCCAAATGCCGAAACTGATGATCAATACACCCATCACCACGGCCATAATCGTCTTGCCGAGCCAGTTTGATGAGGCCTTGCGCATTCCTCGAAGCATCGCGTCCAACTTGTTTGGCAGGAGGGAACCGGGCGCGCCTTAAAGCAGATTCCGCAAAAGCGCATCACCGAATTGATATGGCATCATAAAGTGGCGGCTTTCCCCCCGCAACCTGCCGCTCCCTTAAGCTGTGTTAACAGGGCGGGTCTCTGGAACTGGGACGCCCGGTCTGCTAGCGCATGCCAGACCTCATTTCGCTGGAATATGCACATGACAGACGCCATCCGACCGCTGATTGCCGGAAACTGGAAGATGAACGGCCTCAAGGCCTCCGCTGCCGAATTCGACGCCATGCTCACCGGCGCGGCAGAGGTCGCCGCCAAGGCGGATCTCCTGGTGTGTCCGCCGGCGACGCTGATTGCGGCCTTTGCCGCCAAGGCGGTCGGCAAGAAGGTCGCCGTCGGTGCGCAGGATTGCCACCCTAAGGCCTCCGGTGCCCATACGGGCGATATCGCGGCGGAAATGCTGATGGATGCGGGCGCTTCCGCCATCATCGTCGGTCATTCCGAGCGCCGCGCCGACCACGGCGAGAGCGATGAATTGGTGCGGCAGAAGGCCGAGGCGGCCTGGCGGGCAGGGGTAATCGCGATCGTCTGCGTCGGCGAGACGCAGGGCCAACGTGATGCCGGACAGACCCTGGATGTCCTGCGCGGCCAGCTCAACCTGTCGCTGCCGGACGGCTCAAAAGCGGACAATCTGGTCGTGGCCTATGAGCCGGTCTGGGCGATCGGCACGGGCCTGACCCCCACGGCCAAGGATGTCGAGCAGATTCATGGCTTTATCCGGGAACTGCTGATCTCCCGGTTCAGGGACGAGGGGGAGAAGATGCGCATCCTCTATGGCGGCTCGGTCAAGCCGTCGAACGCGGCCGAGCTGATGGCGGTCAAAAACGTCAACGGCGCGCTGGTCGGCGGTGCCAGCCTCAAGGCGGCCGATTTCCTAGCGATTGCCCAAGGCTGCCCTTAGCTAACAAGGGCTGCCCTCAGCTAAGCGGCAAAGCGCAAGGCGGCTCAACGCGGAGTCCGGACCGATGGGGGGTGGCAATGCCGGTCCTGATCGTGTAACACCGCGCAACTTCAGGAAAACCCCGCAAAGCGCGATGGCTGCCGGCACCGGCGCTACCCGCTTGTGACGGAAGGGTACCATGCAGACCGTTGTGATCGTTATCCATCTCATGATCGTCGCCGTGATGATCGGCGCCGTGCTGCTGCAGAAGTCGGAAGGCGGCGGCCTCGGCATGGGTGGAGGCGCAGGCTTCATGTCGAGCCGCGGCACCGCGAATCTCTTATCGCGCACGACCGCGATCCTGGCCGCCGGTTTTTTCCTGACCAGCCTCTTCCTGTCCTGGTATGCGGGGTACGACCGTAAGCCGTCTTCGATTATTGGCCAGCCGGCGTCGCAGTCTCAGCCCGCCGGTGGTGCGGCTCCGGTGGCGCCGCCGACCTCGGGCGGCGTCCTGGATACGCTGAAGAAGGCGGACGAGCAGCAGCAGAATCAGGCGCCCACCGGTCCGCAGGCGCCACGTTCGCAATAAAGCAGAGGGGCCATGCAGGACGACGCCTAGCGTCCTGCATCAACAATCCCCATCAAGGCTCTGGCAACACACTCAGTTCTGGCTCACCCACAGGCCCGCAAATTGTTAGGGGCGGGACGCGAATCGCTTTGGCGAATCGAGTTCGGGGGATTAAAGGTTAAGTCCCATGGCGCGGTACATATTCATCACCGGCGGCGTGGTTTCTTCGCTCGGCAAGGGTTTGGCTTCAGCGGCACTGGGTGCTCTGTTGCAAGCCCGGGGCTACAAGGTCCGCCTCCGCAAGCTCGACCCCTATCTCAATCTCGATCCCGGAACGATGTCGCCGTATCAGCACGGCGAAGTGTTCGTGACCGATGACGGCGCGGAGACCGATCTCGACCTCGGTCACTATGAGCGCTTCACAGGGCGGCCGGCGACCAAGGCCGACAACATCACCACGGGCCGCATCTATCAGGACATCATCTCCAAGGAGCGCCGCGGCGATTATCTCGGCGCGACGATCCAGGTCGTGCCGCACGTCACGAACGCCATCAAGGAGTTCGTGCTGTCAGGCAATGACGACTACGATTTCGTGCTGGTCGAGATCGGCGGCACCGTCGGCGACATCGAAGGTTTGCCGTTCTTCGAAGCGATCCGCCAGCTTGGGAACGAGCTGCCGCGCGATCACGCCGTCTACATCCATCTCACGCTGCTCCCGTACATACCGAGCGCAGGCGAGCTCAAGACGAAACCGACGCAGCATTCGGTGAAGGAGCTGCGCTCGATCGGCATCCAGCCGGATATCCTGCTCTGTCGCACCGATCGCGAGATTCCGAAGGAAGAACGCCGCAAGCTCGGGCTGTTCTGCAACGTGCGCGAAAGCGCCGTGATCGAGGCGCGCGACGTCGACAACATCTACGCCGTGCCCGAGGCCTATCACGCCGCGGGCCTCGACGACGAAGTGCTCGCCGCCTTCGGCATCGGCTCGCGTATTCCACCGGAGCTGCGAAGCTGGCAGCAGATCAACGAGCGTGTCCGCAATCCCGAGGGCAACGTCACTATCGCCATCGTCGGCAAATACACCGGCATGAAGGATGCGTATAAATCGCTGATCGAGGCACTGTCGCACGGCGGCATCGCCAACAAGGTGAAGGTCAATCTCGATTGGATCGAGAGCGAGATCTTCGAGAAGGAAGATCCCGCGCCCTTCCTCGAGCACGTCAACGGAATCCTCGTGCCCGGCGGCTTCGGCCAGCGCGGCGCCGAAGGCAAGATCAAGGCGGCGCAGTTCGCGCGCGAGCGCGACGTGCCCTATTTCGGCATCTGCTTCGGCATGCAGATGGCGGTGATCGAAGCTGCGCGAAATCTCGTCGGCATCGAGGAGGCCAACTCCACCGAGTTCGGTCCGACCAAGGAGCCGCTCGTCGGTCTGATGACCGAATGGCTGCGCGGCAATGAGCTCGAGAAGCGCTCGCAGGCCGGAGACCTCGGCGGCACGATGCGGCTTGGTGCCTATCCCGCAGCGCTCACGCGCGGCAGCCGCGTCTCGCAGATCTATGGCGGTGCGACCGAGATTTCCGAGCGCCATCGCCACCGCTACGAGGTCAACACCGCCTACAAGGACCACCTCGAGCAGCACGGTTTGAAGTTCTCAGGCCTGTCGCCCGACGGCGTGCTGCCGGAGATCGTCGAATACGAGGATCACCCCTGGTTCATCGGCGTGCAGTTCCACCCCGAGCTGAAGTCACGGCCCTTCGAGCCGCATCCGTTGTTCGCCTCCTTCATTCAGGCGGCGGCGAAGCAGAGCCGGCTGGTGTAAGCACCTCCAGCCTTTGACGCGCGCGCAAATTGTTGCGACAACTCCCTGCCGCAAGAACAACAATGCAGGGAGTGAGCTCCAATGATCTACGAAATGCGCCAGTATCGTTGCGTGCCGGGCCGGCTGCCGGCGCTGCTCAAGCGCTTCGACACAATCACGCTGAAAATCTGGGAGAAGCACGGCATCAAGCAGGCCGGGTTCTTCACCACGCTGATCGGCGAATCCAACCAGGAGCTGACCTATTTCCTGGCCTGGCACTCGCTTGCAGATCGCGAGACGAAATGGACCGCATTCATGACCGATCCGGAGTGGCTCGAAGCGCGCGCCAAGACGGAAGCAGACGGCCAGATCGTCGCCAATATCGTCAGCCAGATCCTGGCGCCGACCGCTTTTTCCGCGGTGAAGTGACGGTCGGCCTCGCCGCGCCGCCTTCGCAACCCTGATATTCGAGGGGGCGGGCCGAATAGGGTTGATCCGCCTCTTATCGCCGCTATGGTCGCGCCGAAACAGGGATATTTGGCCTTGAGCGCAGACAAGTCGGCAGCAGCGGTGGTTGATCTGGGGGCGGTGAGGTTCGGTAATGATCTGCCGATCGCGATCATTGCCGGCCCGTGCCAACTCGAGAGCAGGGCGCATGCGCTGGAGGTCGCCTCCGCTCTGAAGGAGATCGCAACCCGTTTGAAAATCGGCCTCGTCTACAAGACCTCCTTCGACAAGGCCAACCGCACGAGCGCGTCGGCTGCGCGCGGGCTGGGCCTCGCGCGGTCGCTGCCGATCTTCGCGGAGATCCGTTCCTCGCTGGGCCTGCCGGTTCTCACCGACGTGCATGAGGCGGCGCAGTGCGCCGATGTCGCGCAGGCCGTCGACATCCTGCAAATCCCGGCCTTCCTGTGCCGACAGACTGATCTCCTGCTGGCCGCCGCGGCCACCGGCAAGGTCGTCAACGTCAAGAAGGGACAGTTTCTGGCACCCTGGGACATGGCCAATGTCGTGACCAAGATCACGAGCGCCAATAATCCCAACGTGCTCGTCACCGAGCGCGGCGCCTCCTTCGGCTACAATACGCTGGTCTCCGATATGCGCGCGCTGCCGATCCTGGCGCGCACCACCGGTGCGCCCGTGATCTTCGATGCCACGCATTCGGTGCAGCAGCCGGGCGGGAAGGGCACATCCTCCGGCGGTGAGCGCGAGTTCGTGCCGGTGCTGGCCCGCGCGGCGGTCGCCGTCGGCGTCGCCGGCGTGTTCATCGAGACGCACCCCGATCCCGACCGTGCGCCGTCGGACGGACCCAACATGGTGCCGCTGCGCGAGTTCGAAGGACTCATCCGCACGCTGATGGCGTTCGACGCGCTCGCAAAGAATCCGCGCTGATGCCGCAAGGGCAGGCGCGGCCGCACGATCACGGCTTGCCGCCCGCGCTCTACGTCATCTCGGGGGCGAGCTTTGCTGCGGCGCTTTCGGCCCGGGCGCTCGATCCGGTGCTGCCGCATATCGCCGAGGATTTTCAGGTCAGCATCGCGACCGCCGCGGGCTTCTCCGCGGTCTTCGCCTTTACTTTCGCGATCATCCAGCCATTGATCGGCGCCGCCGCCGATCTCTTCGGCAAGACGCGGCTGATGATCGGCTGCCTTACGGTGCTGGGTGTTGCCAGTATTCTCGGCGCGCTCTCGACCTCGTTCTCGCTGCTGTTTGCCACCCGCATCCTGGCCGGCATCGGTTCCGGCGGCGTGTTTCCGATTGCGCTCAGCCTGACCAGCGAACTCGTCGGACCTGAAAAGCGGCAGATCGCGATCGGCCGAACGCTTGCCGGTGCCATGACCGGCAATCTCCTGGGCGCCTCTGCCTCCGGCCTGATCGGCGACTTCCTCGGCTGGCGCGGTGTGCTCGCCGTGTTAGGGCTGCTGGTCATCGTGGCTTCGGTCGCGGTCGCGGCCGGCTTCCGCGGCGCCAAGATCAAGCATCCACCGAAGACCAGCCTCTCAGCGCTGAAGACCGGCTATCGCACCATCTTCACCAATCCGAACGCGCCGGTGTGCTACTCGGCCGTGTTCATCGAAGGTTGCTGCGTGCTCGGCCTGTTTCCATACATCGCCTCGTTCCTGTTCGACCTCGGCGAGACCTCGCTGTCCGTTGCCGGCATCGTCATCGCGGGCTTTGCGGTCGGCGGGTTGTTCTACACCATGACGGTGTCGCGCCTTCTGCCGCGGCTTGGCGTCAAGGGCATGATGATCGCGGGCACCGTGCTGGTGGCCTCGCAGCTCGTCGCCGTCGCGTTCGGTCCGCGCTGGGAAATCCAGACGCTCAACCTCGTGGTGATGGGCTGGGGCTTCTACATGGCCCATGGCTGCCTTCAGGTGTTTGCCAGCGAGCTTTCGGTCGAAGCGCGTGCCACCGCACTGTCGCTGCACTCGTTCTTCTTCTTCATGGGCCAGACCGTTGGCCCGCTCGCCTATGGCTTCGGGCTTGCGCATGGCGGCAAGGGGACGACGCTGTTTGCGAGCGCCGGGATCATGGTGGTGCTGGGCCTGGTCTGCGCCCGGCTGCTCAAGCAGCGCGCGCCGGCGGATGCGCGCGTTTGATCGGGCGCATTGCGGCGCTAACATAGCACTCCCCTGAGGGAGCAGCATGGTTGCCAGCTATAGCTTGATAGAGTTTCTGCGCGAGCAGCTCGCGCCACTCGGACGCATCACGGTGCGGCGCATGTTCGGCAAGACAGGCGTCTTCTGCGATGGCGTCATGCTGGGGATGGTAAGAGACGATACGCTTTACTTCCGCGTCGATGATGGCAACCGCAATGCTCTGAAGGAGGCGGAAGCGTTTCCACCGCTGAATTACGAGAAGAAGGGCGGCACCATCGATCTCGCTTTCTGGCGGGCGCCGGAGCGGCTATTCGACGATCCCGACGAACTCGTTACGTGGGCGCGATCTGCGCTGGAGGCGGCGCGTCGGGTCGCTTTGAAGCGAGAGCACGCGGCGCCCAAGGGGACATCAAAACCGAAGCCGCGGAAAACGCGGCCGACCAACCGCTAACCCCGCCCGCGATACGGCGCAACGCCTTGCTCGGGCACCCACAGGCCCTTTGGCACGCGGCCGGTCTGCCAGAACACGTCGATCGGGATGCCGCCGCGGGGATACCAGTAGCCGCCGATCCGGATCCATTTCGGCTTGATCTCGGATGCGATGCGCTTGCCGATCATCACGGTGCAGTCCTCGTGGAAGGCGCCGTGATTGCGGAAGCTCGCGACATAAAGTTTGAGTGACTTCGACTCCAGCAGCCACTGGCCCGGTGCGTAGTCGATCACGAGATGCGCGAAATCCGGCTGTCCCGTGACCGGGCAGATCGAGGTGAATTCCGGCACGGTGAAGCGTACCAGATAGTCGGTGCTTTTTTGCGGATTGGGCACGCGGTCGAGCTGGGCTTCTTCGGGTGTGTGCGGCCATTCGACCGCGCGGCCGAGCTGGAGAGGTTTTTTCGCCATCGTCTATCGTCCTTTTCGGACGTCGAGATGGACGCAATTGTCGTCGCCGTCAACCAGTGGCAACCGTCTGGATCATGACGATCCGGTCGTTGCCGGACTCGCAACCCCACAGCTCACCCGGCCGCCCATCGAGCTGGCGAACGTTGGCGTTTGGCTTGTCGCTGGCGAAGACGTTGAACTTCTCGGTCGCGGGATCGAAGCGGACGATCGCATTGGCCGAGAAATCGGAGAGCCAGACCTTGTCCTTGTCATCGACGAAAACCGCATAGGCGCGGGGATGCTCGCCCGGCAGCTTCCAGGTCTTCCACGAACCGTCGGCGGGATCGTGCATGGATACGTGCCCGCTGTTCCACTCGCTGGCCCAGATCCGGCTCTTCGAATCCGACCAGACGCGCCGCGAACCGGCATTCGGCGTCGGCGGCTGCACGACGCTGGCGTTGCCGGTCGCAAGATCGATCTTCGCGATGTAGCTGCCGGCAAGCGAGGCGTACCAGACGTCGCCCCTGGGCGTCACGGTGATGCCATAAGGCCCGACGCCCTTCGGCGCCTTGAACACCGTCATCTCGCCGGATTTCGGCACGAGCCGGCCGTAATAGCCGGACTGGCCGGTGAACCAATAGGTGCCGGCCTTGTCGAACACGCCGGTGTTGAGATTGGCGTAAGCGAACTTTTCGGGCAGGCGGAACAGCGTGACCTTGAGATCGTCCGGGTCGACCCGAGCGATCGCGTTCTGGCCGCCCTCGGTGATCCACGGCGCGCCATCCGGGCCGATGGTCACGCCATGCGGGGCTGCACCCTGGCCGAGGTTCACGGTTTTGAACGATCCGTCCCTGGGATCGAGCTTGCCGAGCATGCCCTTGCCTTGCGCGGTGAACCAGATCGTGCCGTCGGGGGCGGGCGTGAGGTCGTGCAGGCCGATGCCGGGGCTGATCGGGAAATATTTCGTGCGGAACGGGCCCTCTTGCGCAAAAGCTGGGCGGATTGCGAGGACGGCGGCGCCGGAGACGAGAAACTGGCGGCGATTCATGGCGTTACCCCGACTGTTTCAGATGGAGGTTGGACGCGCAGATCAAGTGGCGTCAAGCTTAGTCCGCTGCTCTTCAAGCGTCAGTCGAAGGCGAGCGCCCAAGCGTTCACATTTGCTTGCGCTCCGTGTAATACGCCCCCGCGAACTGACAGCTCTAACGAACGGAAGCGCATCATGACCGCCATTGTCGACATCATCGGCCGCGAAATTCTCGATAGCCGCGGCAATCCGACCGTCGAGGTCGACGTCGTATTGGAAGACGGCTCGCTCGGCCGCGCCGCGGTGCCCTCGGGCGCCTCGACCGGCGCCCATGAGGCGGTGGAGCTGCGCGATGGCGACAAGGCTCGCTACCTCGGCAAGGGCGTCTCGAAGGCCGTCGGCGCCGTCAACGGCGAGATCTATGAGGCGCTCAGCGGCATGGATGTCGAGCACCAGGTCCAGATCGACCAGGTCATGATCGATCTCGACGGCACGCCGAACAAGAGCCGTCTCGGCGCCAATGCCATCCTCGGAGTCTCGCTGGCCAGCGCGAAGGCGGCCGCGCAATCGCTCGACATGCCGCTCTATCGTTACGTCGGCGGCACTTCCGCTCGGGTCCTGCCGGTCCCGATGATGAACATCATCAATGGCGGCGTGCATGCCGACAACCCGATCGACTTCCAGGAGTTCATGATCCTGCCGGTCGGCGCCACGAGCTTCGCCGAAGGTCTGCGCTACGGCGCGGAAGTATTCCACACGCTGAAGTCCGAACTGAAGAAGGCCGGCCACAACACCAATGTCGGCGACGAAGGCGGCTTCGCGCCGAACCTGCCGTCGGCGGACGCTGCGCTCGAATTCGTCATGAACGCGATCGGCAAGGCCGGCTTCAAGGCGGGCTCCGACGTCGTGCTCGGGCTCGACTGCGCCTCGACCGAGTTCTTCAAGAACGGCAAATACGTCTATGAAGGCGAGGGCAAGACCCGCTCGATCTCCGAGCAGGCCAAGTATCTCGCCGACCTCGTGTCGCGCTATCCGATCGTCACCATCGAGGACGGCATGTCGGAGGACGACATGGACGGCTGGAAGGAGCTGACCGATCTCATCGGCAAGAAGTGCCAGCTCGTCGGCGACGATCTCTTCGTCACCAACGTCAAGCGCCTGTCCGAGGGCATCAAGGCGGGCCGCGCCAACTCTATCCTGATCAAGGTCAACCAGATCGGCACGCTGACCGAGACGCTCGCTGCCGTCGAGATGGCGCACAAGGCTGGCTACACCTCCGTCATGTCGCACCGCTCCGGCGAGACCGAGGATTCCACCATCGCCGATCTCGCGGTCGCCACCAATTGCGGCCAGATCAAAACAGGCTCCCTTGCGCGTTCGGATCGCACCGCCAAATACAACCAGCTTCTGCGCATCGAGCAGCAGCTCGGCAAGCAGGCCGTCTATCCCGGCAAGGCGGCGCTGAAGGCGCTGGCGTAGTCAACGAACTGAAAAAGGGGAGGTCGACATGAGCGACGGCAGAAACGGACTTCAGTTGCGTTCGCTGATCAAGAAAAGCGGCGAGCTCGAGATCTCGCTCGTCGACGTGCCGACCCCCGAGCCTGCCGAGGACGAGGTCGTCGTCCGCGTCGAGGCGACCCCGATCAACCCGTCGGATCTCGGCCTCCTCGTCGGCGCAGCCGACATGAGCACCGCGAAGGCGTCGGGCACGAAGGAAGCCCCGGTCATCACCGCCAAGGTGCCTGACGCCGCGATGCGGGCTATGGGGGCGCGGCTCGACCAATCGTTGCCGGTTGGCAATGAGGGCGCCGGTGTCGTCATCAGGACCGGCTCGTCTGACGCCGCGAAGGCGCTGATGGGCAAGACGGTCTCGATGATCGGCGGCGCGATGTACGCGCAGTACCGCACCTTGAAGGCGAGGGACTGCCAGCCGCTGCCTGAGGGCACGACGGCGGCGGAGGGCGCGTCCTGGTTCGTCAACCCGCTCACCGCGCTCAGCATGACCGAGACGATGCGGCGCGAGGGCCACAAGGCGCTGGTGCACACGGCGGCCGCCTCCAATCTCGGGCAGATGCTGAACAAGATCTGCATCAAGGACGGCATCCCGCTGGTCAACATCGTGCGCAGCAAGGAGCAGGCCGACATCCTGCACAAGATCGGCGCCAAGCACGTCGTCGATTCCACCGCGCCGAGCTTCCTCGAGGATCTCACCAATGCGCTGGTCGAGACCGGCGCCACCATCGCCTTCGATGCCATCAGCGGCGGCAGGCTCGCCGGCAACATCCTGAGGTGCATGGAAGTTGCGATCAACAAGACAGCCAAGGAGTACAGCCGCTACGGTTCCAGCGTGCACAAGCAGGTCTATGTTTACGGCATGCTCGACACGCGGCCGATCGAGCTGCCGCCCGGCTTCGGCATGGCCTGGGGCGTCGGCGGCTGGCTGCTGACCCCGTTCCTCCAGAAGATCGGGCCAGCCGAGATCGGACGGCTGCGCCAGCGTGTCGCGAGCGAATTGAAGACGACGTTCGCCAGCCACTACACCAAGGTCGTGTCGCTTCCAGAGGCGCTCGATCCGGCCAACATTGCGGTGTACGCCAAACGGGCGACCGGCGAAAAATTCCTCATCAACCCAAATAAATTTGCGTGAACGCCGACGCGAGCGTGACCAAAGAAGGTCTTGCCTTCTGAGCAAGGCGGGAGAACATTCCCGCCGCAATTGAAAGCGGAAAAAACCGCAACGCTCAGAAGGGGACATTCCCATGACCGAACTCAACCGCCGTCACCTGCTTGCCGGCGCCGCCGCCATTGGCGCGGCGAGCTTGTCGCGCCTGGGAACCACGCCAGCCAATGCGGCAGTGCCGCAAAGCGGAGCCCAGGCGCCGGGCTTCTATCGCTACAAGGTCGGTTCCTACGAATGCACCTCGATCAATGACGGGGCGCGCACCTTCCCGATGCCCGACAAGTTCGTCACCAACGTTCCGAAGGAGGAGGCGCTCGCCGCCGCCGACGCCGCCTACATGCCGAAGGGCATGGTCACGATCCCGTTCAACCCGCAGCTCATCAACACCGGCAGCAAGCTGGTGCTGATCGACACCGGTAACGGTGTTGCGAATTTCGAGGCGAGCAAGGGTGCGGTCGGCCGGACTCTTCAGAACCTTGCGGCCGCAGGCGTCGACCCGAAGAGCATCGATGTCGTGCTGTTCTCTCACCTTCATCCCGACCACACCAACGGCGTTCGGCTCGCGGACGGAGCTGTGGCCTTCCCGAATGCAGAGTTGATGGTGCCGGCCAAGGAATGGGACTTCTGGACGAGCGACGAGAACGCCGCCAAGGCCCAGTCCAACGAAATGATGAAGAACTACTTCGCCAACGTGAAGAAGACCTTTGCCGGTCTTGAATCCAAGGTGACGAAGTATGATTGGGGCAAGGAGGTTGCGCCCGGCATCACCTCGATCGGAACGCCCGGCCATACGCCCGGGCACACCTCATTCGCCGTCGCGTCGGGCAATGCCAAGGTTCTGATCCAGTCCGACGTCACCAACATTCCCGAGCTGTTCCTGCGCAATCCGGATTGGCACGTTGCCTTCGACACCGATGGTGCTCTCGCGCAGCAGACACGCCACAAGTTCTACGACATGGCGGTAGCGGAGAAGGCGACGGTGGTCGGCTTCCACTTCACCTTCCCGTCGGTCGGCCACGTCGAGAAGGACGGCGCCAAATATCGCCTGGTCCCGTCGGCCTGGAATCCGACGATCTGATCGGTTCAGTTCTTCGCGTCGGTTGGTCGGGCCGCCGTTTGGCGGCCCGATTGTTTTGGGACGACCGATCGCTTTTGCGAAACCCAGCGTTTCCAAACCGAAACGGTTCATGCACTTGCATCATCTCGCCGAGACGGATTAAGTGCGCGGGCTCGTTTCCCGCTTAGAGGTTCAAGGACAACCATGGCCTACAACATCGTCACGATCGCCGGCAGCCTGCGCAAGGAGAGCTTTTCGCTCAAGATCGCCAACGCGCTCGCAAAGCTCGCGCCGGCATCCCTCACGCTCGAGGTCATCACGCCGGCGGGTATCTCGTTCTTCAACCAGGACCTCGAGAGCGCGCCGCCTGCCGACTGGCTGGCTTTCCGCGAAAAGCTCCAGAAGTCGAACGGCGTTCTGTTCGTGACTCCTGAATACAACCGCGCAATCCCGGGCGTCCTGAAGAACGCCATTGACGTTGCCTCGCGGCCCTATGGCAAGAGCTCGCTCAACGGCAAGCCGGTCGGCATCATCTCCAACTCGCCGGGCCCGCAGGGCGGAGTCAGTGCTGCGAAAACGTTGCAGAATATCCTGCCGGGCATCGCGGGCCCGATCCTGCAGCAGCCCGAGACCTATCTGAACGCCGTCGGCGATGCCTTCGACCCCGCCGGCAACCTGATCAAGGACTCGCTGAAGACCGTACTCCAGCAGTACATCGACGCCTTCGCCGCGCACGTCGCCAAGCACCAGGGCTGATCGACTAGGCCCCACACTCCGAGCGCGTGTCCAACTCTCCGTCATGGCCGGGCTTGTCCCGGCCATCCACGGCCTTGTTGGATCGACGAAGACGTGGATGCCCGGCACAAGGCCGGGCATGACGCCCGGTGAGATTCTGCCCAATTTGACCGATCGCACTCCGGGTGGACAACAGACACCATCGGGTGGGCTGGGCAGGGGATTAGCACTCCCTTAACCAACCTGTCCCATGTTGCCGGACATGGTCACCCGTGCGCGCCTGAAGTCGATCCTGACCGGCCTTGCCCTCTACACCATGGCGGCCGCGATCGTCGGCTATTTCGGCATCAACGCCTACACCGGCAAATACGGTCTCAACGCCCGCCAAGAGCTCGACCAGGAGATCATCGCGTTGACGGGCGAACTTGCTCGGCTGAAGCGCGAGCGCGCCGAGGGCGAGCAGCGGGTGTCGCTGTTGCGCTCGGAAAAGATCGACCCCGACATGCTGGACGAGCGCGCGCGATTCCAGCTCCAGTTCGTCAATCCGCACGACCTCGTGCGGATGAACAATTCGAACTAGTTCGTCCGCACATTCTCGAGATCGAAGCTTCTGCTGATCCTCAGCAGGGCCGGCCGCCTATGTCGAAGGTCGTAATTGTGGGGCGCGCTCTCGCCTTGACGACTGCAGTGCCGGAGGTTCATGCCTTCTTGCACGCTGCACTTGAGGATTGACGCAGATCAATCGGACTGCGCCGGCAGAATCTACACTGCCATCCGGAGGAAACAGTGATGAATGGGCAAATGCACCCGCATCACGCGGCTCGCGTCGAGGCCGCCATCGCGTCAGGCCAGGCGGCACGCTCCGCGCTCGTGGCCTCGTGGTGCCGTTCCTCGCGATTGCATCATCTCGATCCCTCGGGCCGCAGGCCGCCGATCCGCCTCACCGAGGCCGAGCTATACCATGCGCGCGGTCGCGTCGCGCCGCTGCTGTCGGCCGCTCAAGGTGCGATGGACCGGCTCTATCAGGCGGTCGGCGCTGCCGGCTGCTGCGTGCTGCTTGCCGACCGCGAGGGCACCCCGGTCGATCGCCGTGGCACGCCGGCCGACGATTCCACGTTCCAATCCTGGGGCCTGTGGACCGGCGCGCTCTGGAGCGAGGAGCACGAGGGCACCAACGGCATCGGCACCTGCCTCGTCGAGCAGCGGCCTCTGACCATCGACCGCGACCAACATTTCTTCACGCGCAACACGCTTCTGAGCTGCACCGCTGTCCCGATCTACGATCATGACGGGATGCTGGCCGGCGTGCTCGACGTCTCCTCCTGCCGTGCCGACCGCACCGACGCCTTCGCCAACCTGATCGCACTTGCCGTGGGCGAGGCGGCAAAACGCATCGAGGCCGACTTATTCCGTAAAGCCTTTGCCCATGCCCGCATCGTGCTGACGCCGTCAGCCGACGGCCATTGCGGCGGTCTCGTCGCGGTCGATGCGGATGATCTCGTGATAGGTGCGACAAGGTCCGCCCGGGTCGGACTTGGGATCGCGCCCGGCCGCCCGTTGCAGCCGGTGCCCGCAGCCGATCTTCTCGGTGGCGATGCAGCGCGCGACCACCTCGCCGGTGGCCAGCGCGCAGTATTGCAGCGGGCGCTGTTGCGCGCGGGCGGCAACGTTTCCGCGGCCGCCAAGGCTCTCGGCGTCAGTCGCGCCACGCTGCACCGAAAGCTCAGGCGCTTCGAACTGAAGCACTGAGCTGCGATTTCGTCCCCGCATTCATAGCTAAATTCCTCATAGTGAGGAGCCTGCGAAGCAGGCGTCTCGAACCATGCAGGCCCGATTGTCGCCCGCGGCCATCCTTCGAGACGCGCGCTAAGACGCGCCCCTCAGGATGAGGTCGGTATGTGTGGCTGCATCCTGTGCGACTGCATCTCCTGTCGCAGAACTGCGACAGGTCGCCTCCGTCATCGCTTCGCCCCGGGCTGACAGAAGACGCCTCCCGCTTCATCGTCTGCGCAAGTCGTGAGCACACGACGATCGTGCAAACAGCAACATCGGGAGTGAACATGAACAAGGTTGAATTCGTCAACGTCGCACAAGTGCCTTTCGCCGCGAAGTACGACAATTTCATCGGCGGCAAATTCGTCGCCCCACAATCCGGCAAGTATTTTGACAACGCCTCGCCCGTGAACGGGCAGGTCGTCTGCAAGATCGCGCGCTCCGATCACCAGGACGTCGAAGCAGCGCTCGATGCGGCGCATGCTGCCAAGGCTGCCTGGGGCAGCACGAGCGTTGCCGAGCGCGCCGCGATCTTGAACCGGATCGCCGATCGCATGGAAGAGAACCTCGAGCGGCTCGCAATCGCCGAGACCTGGGACAACGGCAAGCCGATCCGCGAAACCCGCGCCGCCGACCTGCCGCTCGCGATCGATCACTTCCGCTATTTCGCTGGCGTCGTTCGTGCCCAGGAAGGCTCGATCGGCGAGATCGATCACGACACCATCGCCTATCATTTCCACGAGCCGCTCGGCGTCGTCGGTCAGATCATCCCCTGGAACTTCCCGTTGCTGATGGCGTGCTGGAAGCTCGCGCCTGCGCTTGCCGCCGGCAATTGCGTGGTGCTGAAACCGGCCGAGCAGACGCCAGCCTCGATCATGGTCTGGGCCGAGATCGTAGGCGACCTGTTGCCGCCCGGCGTGCTCAACATCGTCAACGGCTTTGGCCTCGAGGCCGGCAAGCCGCTCGCGTCCAGCCCACGCATCGCCAAGATCGCCTTCACAGGCGAGACCACGACGGGCCGGCTGATCATGCAATATGCCGCCCAGAACCTCATTCCCGTTACGCTCGAGCTCGGCGGCAAATCGCCGAACATCTTCTTCAAGGACGTCACCGCGGAAGACGACGATTTCTTCGACAAGGCGATCGAAGGCTTCGTGATGTTCGCGCTGAACCAGGGCGAGGTCTGCACCTGTCCAAGCCGTGCGCTGGTTCATGAGGACATCTACGACCGCTTCATGGAGCGGGCGCTGAAGCGCGTCGCCGCCATCAAGCAGGGCGATCCTCGTGCCGCGGACACCATGATCGGTGCCCAGGCCTCGGGCGAGCAGTTGGAGAAAATTCTTTCCTATATCGACATCGGCAAGAAGGAAGGGGCGAAGGTCCTGGCTGGCGGTGGCCGCGCCAGCCTCGGCGGCGATCTTTCGGGCGGCTATTACGTCCAGCCGACGGTGTTCCAGGGCCACAACAAGATGCGGATCTTCCAGGAGGAGATCTTCGGCCCCGTCGTGTCGGTCACGACCTTCAAGACGGATGACGAGGCGCTCGCGATCGCCAACGATACGCTCTATGGCTTGGGGGCCGGTGTCTGGAGCCGCGATGCCAATCGCTGCTACCGCTTCGGCCGCGCCATCCAGGCAGGCCGGGTCTGGACCAACTGCTACCACGCCTATCCCGCACATGCGGCGTTCGGCGGCTACAAGCAATCAGGTGTCGGCCGCGAGACCCACAAGATGATGCTCGATCACTATCAGCAGACCAAGAACCTCCTGGTCAGCTACAGCCCGAAGAAGCTCGGCTTCTTCTGATCGAGACGGGGCGGCGCCACGCGGCGCCGCTTCCGTCATCCGCCTGTCAGAGAACTGAGACAAGACGAAGGGCCGAGCTATTCAGCTCGGCCCTTTCGGCATTCGAAGCGATGCTAGGCAAAAGACGGAGGCTTGGCCATGAAGAACGTTCGTTCAACGCGGAAGATGCATGTTGGCGCGATGTTGCTCGGTGCGGCCGCTTTGGCGTTCCTCCCGCCCTCGATGGCCTTCGCGCAGGCCGGCTCGGCGCCAGCCGGCGCCAAGCCCGTTCCGACGCTCGACGGCAAGCCGCCACTGATCCTCGGGCATCGCGGCCTGCCGGGGCTGGTGCCTGAAGAGACCGAGGCATCGTATGACCTTGCAGCAGCCCTCGGAACCGACGCGCTCGAGGAGGACCTGCACCTGACCAAGGATTGTATCCTGGTCGCACGTCACAATCCCTGGCTGAACGACAATACCAACGTTGCCGAGGTGGCGAAGACCAATCCGGCGGTTGCGGCCCGCAAGCGCACGATCCCCGGCGTGCGCGTCAAGGCCCCATCTTCCCCCAGCACGCCTGCTGACTACCTCACGGATCTCACCGATCCGGCCGACCCCAAATCGGTGCTGAAATCGCTGATCGTGGATGGCGAAGACCATGCCAATGACTGGTCGATCACCGACTTCACGATGGCCGAGCTGAAGGACTGGATTGCCGGCACCACCTATGATGCGGCCAACGAAAGGCCGAAGGTCTTCAACGGCAAGTTCCCGATCATCAGCTTCCAGGACATCATCGACATCGCCAAGGCCAAGAGCAAGGAGACGGGGCGTACCATCACCGTCTATCCGGAAACCAAGAATCCGACCTGGAACAATGCGCAGGCAATCGCCAATGGCTGTGGTGCGCCCGGCAGCCATCCGCTCGAGGATGCCCTGATCAAGATCATCAAGGACAACGGTCTCAACTCGAAGGACGCCCCCATCTTCGTCCAGAGCTTCGAGCCCGGTAGCCTGAAATATATGCGCAGCCATGGCCTGGAGACGCGGCAGGTCCAGCTCATCGATGGCAACGGTGTCGACTTCAAAGCCGGCAAGGTCCTCAACAACAACATCACCAATTCGCGTCCGTTCGACTGGACGGTGTCGGGTGACGCGCGCTTGTACGATGCGATGGTGACCCCTGAGGGCCTTGCGGAGATCAAGACCTATGCCGACGGCATTGGTCCGTGGAAGCCATATATCGTGCCGCTCAAGATTTCGCCGTGGAAGGACAGCAACGCCGATGGCTCGCCCTACAAGGGATCGACGCCGGAGGCTTCGACGCAGGAAGCGACCAGCCTCGTTGCCGACGCGCACAAGCTCGGCCTGTTCGTGCACGTCTTCACTTTCCGAAACGAGAAGAAGTATCTGGCTGGCGACTATCACGGCGACGCAAGCCTCGAATATCTCAAGTTCTTTCGTCTCGGCGTGGATGGGGTCTTTACCGATTTCACGCATACCGGAGTTGACGCCCGCGCGGCCTATCTGCGTGAGCTCGGCTGGTGAGGCAGAGCCCGGGGGGAGCAATTGTTGCCCGATCGGCGCCAAAGATTTTGCAATATTTCGGTCACGTTGCAGTGCGGCATAATGAATATCGCGCGATGTCGCCGCGGTGCTTTCGCGCGCGATTGAGTTAGGTTAGAGAGGGCTTAGTTTTCTCTGACCCGGAATTCCTATGGCCGCACCCAAGAAAGCCGCCGCAAGCGCAGCGCAGGACAAGACCAACGGCGGCTCGCCCCCGGAATTCACCAGAGAGCAGGAGCTCAAGGCGCTCCGCGACATGCTCCTGATCCGGCGATTCGAGGAGAAGGCCGGCCAGCTCTATGGCATGGGTGCGATCGGCGGCTTCTGCCACCTCTATATCGGCCAGGAGGCCGTGGTGGTCGGCATGCAGATGGCGCTGAAGGACGGCGACCAGGTCATCACCGGCTATCGCGACCACGGCCATATGCTCGCCACCGGCATGGAGGCCAAGGGCGTCATGGCCGAGCTCACCGGACGCCGCGGCGGCTATTCCAAGGGCAAGGGCGGCTCCATGCACATGTTCAGCGTGGAGAAGAAGTTTTACGGCGGCCACGGCATCGTCGGCGCCCAGGTCTCGCTCGGTGCGGGGCTCGCTTTCGCCAACCACTATCGCGGCAACGACAACGTCGCCATTACCTATTTCGGCGATGGAGCGGCGAACCAGGGCCAGGTTTATGAGAGCTTCAACATGGCGGAGCTCTGGAAGCTGCCGGTGATCTTCGTCATCGAGAACAACCGCTACGCCATGGGCACGGCGGTGTCGCGCGCCTCGGCGCAGCAGGATTTCTCCAAGCGCGGCCTGTCCTTCAACATCCCCGGTCATCAGGTCGACGGCATGGATGTCCGTGCGGTGAAGGCTGCGGCTGACGAGGCGGTCGCATGGTGCCGCGCCGGCAAGGGCCCGGTGATCCTGGAGATGCAAACCTACCGCTACCGCGGCCACTCGATGTCGGACCCTGCAAAATACCGTACGCGCGAGGAGGTCGAGAAGGTCCGTCACGACCAGGACCCGATCGAGCAGGTGCGCAACCGCCTCCTGGCCGCCAAGGTGAGCGAGCAGGACCTCAAGGCGATCGACGCCGAGGTCCGCGACATCGTCAATGCCTCCGCCGACTTTGCCCAGCATGATCCCGAGCCGGATGTGTCCGAGCTCTGGACCGACGTTTACCGCTAATAGCGCGCAAGCTTTCTTTTGGAGTCGATATGCCAATTCAAGTGCTGATGCCCGCGCTGTCGCCCACGATGGAAAAGGGCAACCTCGCCAAATGGCTGAAAAAAGAGGGCGAGACGATCAAGTCGGGCGACGTGATTGCCGAGATCGAGACCGACAAGGCGACCATGGAGGTCGAGGCGACCGATGAGGGTACGCTCGGCAAGATCCTGATCCCCGAAGGCACGGCGGATGTCGCCGTGAATACGCCGATCGCGACGATTCTTGCCGATGGCGAGAGCGCCGCTGATCTGGCGAAGGCGCCCGCGCCTGCCAAGGCCGCCGAGTCCGCGCCGCCCGCCGCGGCTAAGGCCGAGGCGCCTGCGCCGAAATCAGCGGCGCCTTCCGCGCCGCAAGCTGTTGCCGAGCCCGATCCCGAGGTGCCCGCCGGCACTGAGATGGTGAAGCAGACCGTCCGCGAAGCCTTGCGCGATGCCATGGCCGAGGAGATGCGGCGTGACGGCGACGTCTTCGTGATGGGCGAAGAGGTTGCGGAATATCAGGGCGCCTACAAGATCACGCAGGGCCTCTTGCAGGAATTCGGCGCCAAGCGCGTCATCGACACACCGATCACCGAGCATGGCTTTGCCGGCATCGGCGTCGGCGCCGCGATGGCCGGGTTGAAGCCGATCGTCGAGTTCATGACCTTCAACTTCGCCATGCAGGCGATGGACCAGATCATCAACTCCGCCGCCAAGACGCTCTATATGTCCGGCGGCCAGATGGGTTGCTCGATCGTGTTCCGCGGTCCCAACGGTGCCGCCGCGCGCGTCGCCGCCCAGCATAGCCAGGATTACTCCTCCTGGTACTCGCACATTCCGGGCCTCAAGGTGATCGCGCCGTATTCGGCCGCGGATGCCAAGGGCCTGCTCAAGGCCGCGATCCGCGATCCCAATCCGGTGATCTTCCTCGAGAACGAAGTTCTCTATGGCCACACCGGCGAAGTGCCGAAGCTCGACGACTACGTGATCCCGATCGGCAAGGCGCGCATCGTGCGCTCCGGCAGCCACGTCACGATCATCTCGTGGTCGAACGGTATGACCTATGCGCTGAAAGCGGCGGATGAACTCGCCAAGGACGGCATCGAGGCCGAGGTGATCGACCTGCGCACGCTGCGACCGATGGACACCGAGACCTTCATCAACTCCGTGAAGAAGACCGGCCGTGCCGTCACGGTGGAGGAGGGCTGGGCCCAGAGCGGCGTCGGCGCCGAGATCGCAGCGCGCATCATGGAGCACGCCTTCGACTACCTGGACGCGCCGGTGACACGCGTTTCGGGTAAGGACGTGCCGATGCCCTACGCAGCGAACCTGGAGAAGCTCGCGCTGCCCTCGGCAGCCGAAGTGGTCGAGGCCGCCAAAGCCGTCTGCTACAGGTAGACCATGGCAGGGCCCAAGGAACAGCCACTTCCGCCTGACGTGATTGGACGCGAGGACGCGATCGAGATTTTGCGCGTGTTCGTGCTCGACGGCGGGCTGTCGATGGCGTTCCAGCGTGCCTTCGAGGAGCCTGACATGTGGGGCCTCTTGCTCGTCGATCTCGCTCGTCATGCCGCGCGCGCCTACGCGCGCGAGAGCGAGATGAGCGAGGAGGATGCGCTCGGCCGGATCCTCGACATGTTCGAGGCCGAGATCGAGCGTCCGACCGATCTCGGCACCACGACGCCGCGCGGTCAGAAGGGGCACTGAGCGTGGCGATCGAATCCCATCACTGCGATGTCATGCTGGAGGCGATCGGCGAGGCCGAGGCCTTCCCTGGCTCCAAAAATATTCTCGACAAGCTCGGCATCCCCTGGATCGATCTTGCCGACGACCGCTCCATCGCCATGATGAAAACGTGGCGTTCCAATCCCGCCAATGAGCGCCTGTGGCAGGGCGACATCGGTAACTAATCCTGGTCTGTTCGTCTTCCGGTGGGTCGGGAGACGACGTTTTGAGAAGTTCTTCGTGAGGTCAGCATGCCCATCAACATCCTGATGCCCGCTCTCTCGCCAACGATGGAGAAGGGCAACCTCGCCAAGTGGCTGAAGAAAGAGGGCGACAAGGTCAAATCCGGCGACGTCATCGCCGAGATCGAGACCGACAAGGCCACCATGGAGGTCGAGGCGATCGATGAAGGCACGATCGCCAAGATCCTGGTGCCCGAGGGTACGCAAGACGTACCGGTCAACGATGTCATCGCCGTGCTTGCCGGCGAGGGCGAGGACGTGAAGGCCGCGGGCGCTGCCAAGCCCGCCGCGTCGGCTGCGCCGCCGAAAGCCGCGGAAGCACCGGCTGCCGCCCCAGCCCCCGCACCGGCTCCGTCGACGGCGGCACCGCCTCCCGCTGCTGCTCCTGCGGCACCGGCTGCGCAAACCAACGGCCAAGGCGGCCGCGTGTTCTCCTCGCCGCTGGCGCGCCGTCTTGCCAAGGATGCGGGGATCCAGATCGCGATGGTCACCGGCACCGGCCCGCACGGACGTGTCGTCGCGCGCGACGTCGAGCAGGCCAAGTCCGGCAAGGGCCTGAAGGCGCCGGCAGCGGCGCCGTCCGCTGGACCGTCAATCGCGCCGACCATGTCGGACAAGCAGATCCTGGCGCTGTTCGAGCCGGGCTCCTACGACATCGTCCCGCATGACGGCATGCGCCGCACCATCGCGCAGCGCCTGACCGCGTCGATCCAGAACGTCCCACACTTCTATCTCACGATCGACTGCGATATCGGCAAGCTTCTGGTCGCGCGCGAGGAGATCAACGCGGCAGCTCCAAAGGACAAGGAGAAGAAGCCGCTCTACAAGATCTCGGTCAACGATTTCGTCATCAAGGCGATGGCGGTCGCGCTGCAGAAGATCCCGAACTGCAATGTGAGCTGGACCGAATCCGGCATGGTCAAGCACCACCATTCCGACGTCGGTGTCGCGGTGGCAATGCCCGGCGGCCTGATCACGCCGATCATCCGCAAGGCAGAGACCAAGACGCTGTCCACCATCTCCAACGAGATGAAGGATTTTGCGACCCGCGCGCGCTCGCGCAAGCTGAAGCCTGAGGAGTACCAGGGCGGCACCACCGCGGTATCGAACCTCGGCATGTTCGGCATCAAGGACTTCACCGCGGTGATCAACCCACCGCATGCGACGATCCTTGCGGTCGGCACCAGCGAGGAGCGGCCTGTGGTGCGGAGCGGCAAGATCGAGATCGCACAGATGATGAGCGTGACGCTGTCCTGCGACCACCGCGCCATCGATGGCGCGCTCGGCGCCGAGCTGATCGGCGCGTTCAAGCAGCTCATCGAAAATCCCGTCATGATGATGGTGTGAGCCGCGACCGGTGAATACGTAGGGTGGGCAAAGGCGCAACGCGCCGTGCCCACCTTTTCATAGCGTTGGAAGGCGGTGGGCACGCGTCGCTTTGCCCACCCTACGAAGTCCAGTTGAATGGGAGCCGCAATGGCCGACACATCCTTCGACGTCATCATCATCGGCTCCGGCCCCGGCGGCTACGTCACCGCGATCCGCGCCGCGCAGCTCGGCCTCAAGACCGCGATCGTCGAAAAGTCCTATCTCGGTGGCATCTGCCTGAACTGGGGCTGCATCCCGACCAAGGCGCTGCTGCGCTCGGCCGAGATCTACCACTACATGCAGCACGCCAAGGATTACGGCCTGTCGGCGGAAAAGATCTCGTTCGATCCGAAGGCGGTGGTG
This sequence comes from Bradyrhizobium sp. UFLA05-89, assembly GCF_059803475.1. Taxonomy (NCBI): domain Bacteria; kingdom Pseudomonadati; phylum Pseudomonadota; class Alphaproteobacteria; order Hyphomicrobiales; family Nitrobacteraceae; genus Bradyrhizobium; species Bradyrhizobium sp. UFLA05-89. Next base: position 45,433 of record NZ_JBANBA010000029.1, read on the forward strand.
CAGCGCTCGCGCGGCGTCTCGAAGCGGCTGAACGACGGCGTCGGATTCCTGATGAAGAAGAACAAGGTCAGCGTCATCTGGGGCGCCGCCTCGATCGACGCGCCCGGCAAGGTTACGGTGAAGAAGTCCGACGTCGAAGGGCCGAAGGGTTCGCTGGGCGAGGGGACTTATCAGGCCAAGCACATCATCATCGCGACCGGCGCGCGGCCGCGCGTGCTGCCGGGGCTCGAGCCCGACAAGAAGCTGGTCTGGACCTATTTCGAGGCCATGATCCCGGAGCGTATCCCGAAGTCGCTGCTGGTGGTCGGCTCGGGCGCCATCGGCATCGAGTTCGCGTCCTTCTTCCACACCATGGGGTCCGACGTCACCGTAGTCGAGGTGCTGCCGCAGATTCTGCCTGTCGAGGACGCGGAGATCGCGGGCCTTGCACGCAAGCGCTTCGAGAAGATAGGCATCAAGATCATGTCCTCGACCAAGGTGACGAAGCTCGACAAAAAGGCCGACAGCGTCGTCGCCACCATCGACGACGGCAAGGGCAACCCTGTCACGACCGAGTTCGAGCGCGTGATCTCCGCCGTCGGCGTCGTCGGCAACATCGAGAATCTCGGCCTCGAAAAGCTCGGCGTCAAAACTGATCGCGGCTGCATCGTCATCGACGGCTACGGCAAGACCAACGTTCCTGGCATCTACGCCATCGGTGACGTTGCCGGTCCGCCCATGTTGGCTCACAAGGCCGAGCATGAGGGAGTGATCTGCGTCGAGGCTATCAAGGGCCTGCATCCGCACGCCATGGACAAGAACATGATCCCGGGCTGCACCTATTGCCATCCGCAGGTCGCCTCCGTCGGCCTCACCGAAGCCAAGGCCAAGGAGAGCGGACGCGAAATCCGTGTCGGCCGCTTCCCCTTCGTCGGCAACGGTAAGGCGATCGCGCTCGGCGAGGACCAGGGCCTCGTCAAGGTGATCTTCGACAAGAAGACCGGGCAGCTCCTCGGCGCCCACATGATCGGCGCGGAGGTCACCGAACTGATCCAGGGCTACGTCGTCGCGATGAACCTCGAGACGACCGAGGAAGAGCTGATGCATACGGTCTTCCCGCATCCGACGCTGTCGGAAATGATGAAGGAAGCCGTGCTGGATGCCTACGGGCGGGTGCTGAATATCTGACCGCTGTCGTCATTGCGAGCGTGGCGAAGCAATCCAGAGTTCATCCGCGGAAACGGTCTGGATTGCGTCGCTTCGCTCGAAATGACGGGCGCGGAGAGGCCATTGGCATAAGAAGAAAGAAATAAGCCATGAAAGACAACGACAACCTCACCATCGAACGCCCGACCTTCGTCACGCATCTCGAATGCGCGATGGAGGGCGATCACTATCCGGCCGACCAGGTTCACAATCTGTCGAAAGCCGGCAAGCCATTGCTGGTGCGCTACGACCTCACTGCGGTGAAGAACGCGCTGACCAAGGAGGCGCTGAGCCAGCGCCCCGCCGACATGTGGCGCTACCGCGAACTGTTGCCGGTACGAAAGTGCAAGGACATCGTCTCGCTCGGCGAAGTGACCACGCCGCTGATCCGGCTGCCAAAACTGTCGCAAAAGCTCGGCGGCGGCGAGATCATCGTGAAAGATGAAGGCCGCCTTCCGACCGGCTCGTTCAAGGCGCGCGGCCTCGTCATGGCGGTGTCGATGGGCAAGGCGCTCGGCATCAAGCACATGGCGATGCCGACCAACGGCAATGCGGGCGCGGCACTTGCTGCTTATGCGACCTCCTGCGGCATCAAGACCACGATCTTCTGCCCCGCCGATACGCCGGAGGTGAACGTCAGCGAGATCGAATTGCAGGGCGCCACCGTCTATCGCGTCAACGGCTATATCGACGATTGCGGCAAGATCGTCGGCGAGGGCAAGGCGAAGGTCGGCTGGTTCGATACCTCGACGCTAAAGGAGCCGTACCGGATCGAGGGCAAGAAGACGATGGGGCTGGAACTCGCCGAGCAAATGGGCTGGGACGTGCCCGACGTGATCTTCTATCCAACCGGCGGTGGCACCGGCCTGATCGGCATGTGGAAGGCGTTTGATGAGCTCGAGAAGATCGGCTTCATCGGATCGAAGCGCCCGCGCATGGTTGCGGTGCAGGCGTCCGGCTGCGCGCCCATGGTGCGGGCCTATGAGAAGGGCACCGAGCACGCAGCGCGCTGGGAGGATGCCCACACGATCGCCTCGGGAATTCGCGTGCCGCAGGCGATCGGCGATTTCCTGATCCTGCGCGCCGTGCGCGAGAGCAAGGGCTTTGCCATCGCGGTCGATGACGACAAGATCTCGTCGGCGCTGAGCGAGGTCGCGCGTGAGGAGGGGCTGCTGTTGTGTCCCGAGGGTGCCGCGACCTACGCCGCCTACAAGCAGAGCCTCGCAGACGGCCGCGTCGCCAAGAACGATCGCGTTATGCTGTTCAACTGTGCGACCGGCCTGAAATATCCGCTGCCGCCGGTCACCCGCACGCTCGACCGGCACAAGCCGATCGACTTCTCGCAGTTCTAGCGCGGGCTCGTAGTTCTCCCTCTCCCCGCAAGCGGGAAGAGGTGAAAAGAGACGCTGTAGGAAGACGCAGATGCGAAAGATGATCTGGGCCGCTCTGTTCGCAATCCTTAGCGCGACCGGCGCCACGCGCGCCGACACCTATCCCTCACGTCCGATCACCATCATCGTGCCGTTCGCGGCCGGGGGGCCGTCGGATGCGATGGCGCGCGTGCTCGCCGAGCGCATGCGGGCGAGCCTCGGCCAGGCGGTGGTGGTCGAGAACGTCACCGGGGCCGGAGGCTCGATCGGGGTGGGGCGCGCCGTGCATTCGGCTCCTGACGGCTACACCATCTCCTTCGGCCATCTTGGTACGCACGTGGCCAATGGCGCTGTCTACAAGCTTCCTTATGATCTCGTCGCCGATCTCGAGCCGGTGGTGCTGCTGCCTAGCAATCCCATGATCGTCGTCAGCAAGAACGCCGTGCCGGCAACATCGCTGAAGGAACTGCTCGCCTGGCTGAAGTCTCGCCCGGAGCCCGCGACCGCAGGCACGGCCGGTGCGGGCTCCGGCAGCCACATCGCCGGCGTCTATTTCGAGAGCGTTTCCGGCATCAAGCTGCAATATGTACCCTATCGCGGCACGGGGCCGGCGCTGAACGACCTCGTCGCCGGCCAGATCGACATCATCGTCGACCAGACCTCCAACTCCATCAACCAGGTTCGCGCCGGCACCATCCGTGCCTACGCGATCAGCGACAACAAGCGCCTGGCGTCCGCGCCCGAAATCCCCACCGCCGATGAGGCCGGATTGAAGGGCTTTCAGATGACGCTGTGGTCAGGCCTTTGGGTGCCCAAGGGCACGCCGCAGGAGATCATATCCAGGCTCAACGCCGCGGTGGTGGAGGCGCTCGGCGATGCCGCCGTGAAGAAGCAGATGGAAAATCTCGGCCTCGAAATGCCGCCTCAGGACCAGCTCACCCCCGAAGCGCTCGGCGTGCGGCAGAAGGCCGAGATCGCCAAGTGGTGGCCGATCATCAAGGCGGCCGACATCAAGGTGGATTGAGGCGGGCTTGAGCGTGCTGCCTGACGTTCCGACCTCATCCTGAGGAGGGCGCAGAGCGCCCGTCTCGAAGGATGGCCGCTGGCGACAGCGGGGGCCTTCATGGTTCGAGACGGCCGCTTCGCGGCCTCCTCACCATGAGGATAGAGATCACGCCGTGGCGTCGGCCCGTCCTCCGAGCGCCATCTCCAGGCATTGCATCAGCTCCGAGGCGACGAACGGCTTACCAAGGAAGCAGAGTGCGCCGGCCCTCAGCGCACGTGCGCGCACGCTTTCATCCGGAAAGGCCGTAATGAATATGAACGGCGTGGCCGAGCCCCGGGTACGCATCTGCGTCAACAGGTCGATGCCGGACATGACCGGCATCTGCACGTCCGCAATCACGCAACTGGCGCCGTTCAGATCGGTCGAGCCCAGGAACTCTTCGGCCGAGGCGAATGTGTGGACAACGTATCCGCGCGACGCCAGAAGATTGTCGATCGCGGCCCGCACATAGGGATCATCGTCGAGCACCGAAATCACTGAAGGCGCTGACAAGATGTCCGCTCCCGAGCTGCCTGCCGCCGCGCGCCGGCCGGGAGTCAAGGTGGGCCCATCAAGCGAGATTTGGAACTCATACTTAGGTTTGTTCGTCCCGCTTGGCATTCTGAATCCCGAGCGCCTCGTTCATTTTCACCAGCTCGGCCAGCGACTTGGCACCCATCTTCCGCATGATCTGGCCGCGATAGATCTTGACGGTGATTTCGGCCAATCCGAGTTCGGCGGCCACGTGCTTGTTCATCAAGCCAGACGCGACCAGGGACAGCACGTCCCGTTCCCGCGGGGTGAGCGACTCGAAGCGGGACCTGACGTTCGACACCGTTTTCTCAATCTCGCGGCGCTTGCGGTCGCGCTCGATCGCGGCCTGGACCGCGTCCAGCATGTCCTGGTCGCGCACCGGCTTTGTCAGAAAGTCGACCGCGCCACTCTTCATGGCCCGGACGGTCATGGGTATATCGCCATGGCCGGTGATGAAGATGATGGGTGTGTGGATGTTTGCCTTAGCGAGATCGGCCTGCAGGTCGAGGCCGCTCAGTCCCGGCAGGCGGATATCCAGCACCAGACAGCTGGGGACCTCCGGCGGTTTGCTTTGCAGGATCTCCTGCGCCGAGCCGAATGCAGCAGCCCTGAGGCCGACCGATTCAAAGAGATTGATGAGCGCCCGGCGCACCGACGGGTCATCGTCGACGACCAGGACGATCGGCTCATTGTTATCGGCCTGCGGCAAGGAGGGCGCGGGGCGATCGGTCACGAAGCTTCCTCCCGATGCAAGGGCAGGGTGATCTGAAACGTCGCGCCGCACCCCTCATTGGGCGAGACCGACAGTCGTCCGCCGTGTGCCTCGACGATGGAGCGGCAGATCGAGAGGCCCATGCCCAGGCCGCTGGATTTGGTGGTGAAGAACGGTGTGAACATCCGATCAATCGCATCGGCAGAGATGCCGACGCCACGGTCCGTAACGCTTACCAGCACTGATCCATTTTTATCCGGACCGGAGCGGATCAACAGCTCACGCGGGTGGTCCTTGACGCCTTCCATCGCTTCGATCCCATTCATGATCAGGTTGATCAGCACCTGTTGTAACTGGATTCGGTCGCCGAAAATGTTGGGTAGTGCTGATCTCAACTCCATTCGCACCGATACGGCGTGGCTGGCCATCTCGCGCTGAACGAGCGCGACCGCCTCGCGAACGACCCCGTTGACGTCGAGCGGAACCATCTCGATGTCGGTTCTCTTGGCAAGTGCTCGGACGTGACGGATCACCTCGCTGGCGCGGTTGCCATCCTCGATGATCCATTCCACCGAGCGGCGCGCCCCTTTCAGATCGGGGGGACTACGCTGCAGCCAGCCGATGCACGCGTCGGCATTGGCCATCACGGCGGCGAGGGGCTGATTGAGTTCGTGAGCAATCGAGGCGGTCAGCTCGCCGAGCGTCGTGACGCGCGTCACATGGGCAAGCTCGGTCTGCGCCTTGCGGAGCGCCTGTTCAGCCTGGTCGGCGCGGATGGCCGCGGTCACATCGGTGCAGACGCCACGATAGCCGAGGAAATTGCCGTTGGCGTCGAAAAACGGCTTGCCGCTGGTGCGAACATAGGTCGGCTGTCCGTTCCGGTCTTTGCTCCGGTACACGAGGTCGCGAAACGGAGCGTGTGCGTCAAGTGCCGCCCGATGCTGTTGCCACTTCTCCGGTTGGAGCGCGGCATCGGGAGCAATGTCCCAACGTCTGAGCCCGACCGCCCAGAAAGGGGCCATGCCGGCCGTTTCGAGATGTTCGGAGACGCGGGTGACGCGATGGTCGGGCCCTGTCTCCCAGAACCAGTCGGACGCGGTTTCGGCATAGTCGCGGAAGCGCTGCTCGCTTTCGCGGAGTCGCCGTTCTGCCTCCTTGGCCGGGGTGACATCGCTCACCGAGCCAACGAACTCGACGCTACCACCGGCGTCTCGCAGGGCGCGGGCCACCGCGCGAACATATTTCACGGCGCCGTCGGGCATCACGAGCCGGTATTCGTGGTCGTAATCGCAACCCTCGCGCATCGCGCGCCCTGTGGTTCGTCGCACCGCGAGCCTGTCGTCCGGATGGATACGCTGGAGCATGAAGGGGATCGTGGGCTTCTCAGCCTCGTCGCATTGGAAGATGCGATATGTCTCCTTCGACCAGGTGATCTCGCTGGTCGCGGCCTTCCAGCCGAAGCTGCCGGTGTGGCTCAATTCCTGCGCCTGCGAGAGGTAAGCCTCGCTCTGTCGCAGCGCATTCTCCGCTTCCTTGCGCTCGGTGATGTTCTCGCAGGCGACCAGCACGATCTGCTTGCCACCAGCCTGCGGCATGGCCTTGGCGTTCTCGCGTACCCACAGGACCGAGCCGTCCTTGCGCACCTTCCGAATTTCCCAGGTATGTGACTGACCGACGGTCCCAAGGCACAGCGCAACGCATTGGCGGACGAAGCCGCGGTCTTCCTCGAAGAACACACCCAGCACCGATTGGCCGATCAGCTCCGCTACCGTATAGCCCAGTTGCGCAGCGCCGAACGTGTTCACGTTCACCACGGTTCCGGCAGGATCGACCATGAAATACATGACCGGGTTGTGCTCGAAGACCTGCTGCCATTGCGTCATAGCCTCGTGCAGATCGGCATTGCTGGATTTGACGATCGGCCTGAAGCGGCCGGTCCGCCGTTCGCTGAGGGCCCGCTGGATCAATCCCGACCCGATCAGGCACGCGAAAAGGAACGGAGCGATCACCAGGCGATCCTGCGGATCGGAGATGCGGAAATCAAAGAGGGGCGGGGCGGAGAAAAAGTCGAGCGCGGCAACGGCGAGGAGAGTGAGGAGAGCGGAGGCAAGGAAGCTGTCCATGACTGCGAACAGCAGGATCACCACGAGATAGCAGAACGCGGTCGCGGCGAGCCCGACCTGGAGGAAGAAACAGGCCGCGGTCACCAGCGCCAGCACAACGCAACCGAAGACGAATTGCGCTGCTGACTTCCAGATTTGTGCTATCTGGCCAGGCTTCATCGCAGACAGTCTCGGGTCATCTCTGCGGTGAATGCAAGTAGACCACGTTGCAACAACGTCGGCAATTCCCCCCGACCAAAGTCGGGTCGATGGCAAGGGCACGACGTGTCGCCTTCGGACCTGCGGCTCGCTATGCGGCCCGCCGCGAACGAAGCGCGGTTATGCTGGCCAGCGATTCGCGGAAGCCGTGCAGCCGGCGCATCGTGCGCCGTCTCGTTGCGAAGAGCATTGGCGCAAACCCCGGGCGACTACGGGACAAACCTAGGTATAGCTCGCCCATCCCTAGTCATGTCGGTCATTTACCTCCGTACAATTGAGAATGTTGTGGCTGACGGACTAGCCTCATGACCGATCGGGAAAGGTCGATGGTGCTGCCGCTGGCGGCGATCGCGAAAGAACCGGGTCTCAGGCGCAGGGTTCAAGCGGTCTCACCGACGGACGCAGGACGAAAGGCCAAGCGGCTGCGTTGCTCGGGATGTCGCCATGAGAGTGAAACTCTGCGTTCGCTGCCCGTACGTTCCGCAGGATCTGGCGGACCGCAACGACGCTTACGCCGCGCTTCATCTGTGCGTGCCGCAATAACGAAACGGCGATTCCCGCGATCCATTACGCGTCTGCTGTCCAGAGAAGGGAGCAGGTCGACGAACGAGGGAGAGAACAATGTGCGACAAGTCCGAGCAGTCTGAGTGCGAGCAGTCTGACCGCCGTCTTTCAGACCAGAGCTGTGCCGTCTGCAACAGGCAGTTTGGCTTGATCCGATACTATTCCTGGCGAACCGCGCTTTGTTCCAAGAAGTGCCTCGATCGTTTCCGTGCGCGCAGCGAACGCGACCGCCGTTGGTTGTTTCGAGCTCAAGTGGCGTAAGTTTTAGCCGGAGAGGTTGGCCGTTCAGCAATTCTGATCCATGAGGCTGCGTGTGAACCCATCGTGCAAGCTTCTCTTATCGGGCGTTCTCCTCCTTGGCCTCACTGCGGCGGTCCGGGCGCAGGAGGTAGGGCAAGGTGCGGCCCATCGCCAGCATCCTCCTCAGGATCAGGCTCTGCACGAAAAGTTCTATTCGACCTGGCACATGCCGGATAACCCGGCGCTCAGCTGCTGCAACAACGCAGACTGCTACCCGACCGACATCAGGTACGAAGACGGCAAGCTTTACGCTCGCCGCCGGGAAGACGGCAAATACATCCCGGTCCCTGCCCAGAAGGTAGAGCGGAACAGGGACAACCCGGATGGCCGCAACCATCTTTGCGCGCCGCCTCCCGCGCTTTCTCCGCTGGATACTGTCTACTGCTTCGCATTGGGAGGTGCCACATGAGGTTCGCCTTCGTCTTGGTGAACGATAGGACGCCGTTCCGGCAAACCTGGTGCTTGCAGTGCTGCGAGCGCATCCGCGGCAGCTATCTTCGAGAGATCGGAACACGTCTGCCCTATTGCGACTATGAATGCTACGCGCTGCTTCGTGAGGCCGGGGCGGAGCGGCAGGAGCGCGCGAGGGCGGCCTCATGAAGTTCGTGGTGGTCAATCACGAGCCGCCGTCGCGCGAGGCCGCGTGCAGCACCTGCTCGCAGCCGCTCCAATCGGGCTATATCCGGCATGCGCGAACGCAGCGCCGGTACTGTGACCATGATTGCTACCGCCAAAACGAGCTCGCGACGCTGATGATGGAATGGTCGATGCCCGGTCTCACAGGGACGCGGGCCACCGAAAACATCGCGACCGTCGCCAGTCGCGTCATCGAAGTCCTCGCAGTCCTGGGGGCGGTGTCGTGCTGGAGCTCTACGATACAGATGTGGACTTTCTCGCGAGTATTGACCGACGCATGTTTGGGCGCTCACGACCTGATGGCGATGGAAGGAGGTGATAGCGAGCCACGCAATTGAGCCCGCGTGGGGCCGCAGTCACCAGACCTGAGAGGCGCCTCGTCCAGCCCCGGAGGCGTCGACCAGCGAGGGTGGGTTAGCAGATGGCGTAACCACCACGCCCCCTCCACATCGTGGTGGGTCACGCTTCGCTAGCCCACCCACGGCTCCAAAAGTCAATCAAAGTCGATCCAAGGCAAGGCTCAATCCGAGAGTCAATCCGCGCCGGTGAAGCTCGCAGGCGTTGCCGCTGCAGGTCTTGCGCGGACCTCCTGCGTCACCACGCGCCCGTCGGACTTCGCCGCCACCGCGCCGGCGTTCTCGAACCGGGCACGGTAAACCAGGACGTTCTCCATCACGCGCTGGACATAGTTCCGCGTCTCGGACAGCGGAATGCGCTCGACCCAGTCGACCGGATCGATCTTGGGGTCGCGGGGATCGCCGTGCGCCTGCACCCAGTCCCTGACCCGGCCACGGCCGGCATTGTAGCCGGCGAAGGTCATGATCTGGTTGCCGCGGTATTCCGACAGTAGCGCGCTGAGCTCGGCCGCACCCATTTGGGTGTTGTAGACGGGATCGGAGACCATGCGATCCCAGTCGTAGCTGACGCCGAACCGCTTGGCGGTGTCGCGCCCTGCCTCCGGCGTGACCTGCATCAGCCCGACCGCGTTGGCTGGCGACTTGTCGCGCTGGTCGAACGCGCTCTCGGTGCGCACCACCGAATAGATCACGCTCGTCTCGATTTCGGGTGCGACCTGCTTGTGCGGGGGAATGCCGATGGTCGGGAAGGCGTAGTGGTCGAGCGCGAGCCCGCGAGCGAGCGCCAGCTTGCCGATCTCCAGCATCGCGTGGGCGTCGTTGCGCCGGCCCGTGAGCTCGCCGAGCGCTTCGAGCGCGGCAACGTCGGTGCTCTCTCCGGCAAAATCGGCGACGAAGGAGAACGCAACGTCGCGCTCGCCGACCTCGTAGAGCATGTCGGCCGCGCGCACGCGCTCATCCGAGGGCTGTGCCGTGTCGGAGGCGAGCACGGGCGAGGGCGCGCGCAGATCGATGCGTTCAAGGCCGAGCCTTGCGCGTGCGAGCTGGCCGTAATAGGCGGTCGAATAACGGGCGGCCACCTGGTAGCTCCGAAGCGCGTCGGCGGCTGCTCCCAGGGCTTCCGCCGCGCGGCCGCGCCAATAGTGCCCCCGTGACAGCGCGATCGGGTTGGCGGAGCCGCCGTCGATGGCGGCAAAGTGCGTCAGCGCCGTCTTGGGATCGTCGAGATAGCGCAGCGCAATCCAGCCGCACATGAAGTGATAGTCGATGCGGTAGACTTCCATCGCCGGAACGGCGGCCGCGCGCACCACGTCGTAGGCCGTCCTGAACCTGCCCTGGTCGAGCAGCTTGCGCGCCAGGAGCCGGCGCTCGCGCCACCAGGCATCGGTGTCCTGGAGCGCCATGGTGTCGGGAGAGGCCGCGAGGATGACCTGCGCCGCGTCGTCGATGCGGTCTTTCAGCATGTGCCATTGTGCGCGGCACAGCGTGTAGCCGAGATCGCGGCGCGCATCCGCCGGCACGTCCTCCAGATAGTCCTGGGCCTTGGTCTCCTTGCCGCTGACCGCGGCGCAGGCCTTCACGATGGCAAGCTCGTCGCTGCCGAGACGCTTTGCGGCGCGCCGTGCCGCGCCGTAGTCCCTGGCGCCAAGCCGCTTGTCCATGCGGGCGCGATGGTCATCCGCGGTCAAAAGTTCGCCGAACGTCTCGTAAGCGTCGCTCTCGGTGCGCTCGGACAATTCCTCCGCGCGCCAGGCGTCACGCACGAGCCTTGCGGCTGCGTCGCGATCGCCCTCGGCCAGCAGCACGCGCGCGAGCGCGAACTTGCCTTTGGGGCTCTGCGGCCGGTCGGCGGTGAACTTGTGCACGGTCGCTGCATCGCTCTTCTCCTGCCAGAGCCGCGCCTCGGCGCGGCGACGGAACGAGGCGATGCTCGGCCAGTCCGGATTGGCGGCAGTGAACGCGACGTAACGATTGAAGTCGGCGGTCGTCTCTGAGTGCCGCAGGATGAACCATTCGGCGAGCTTTTTCCCGGCGGGATCGGCGATGCGGTTCCTGGCCGCGGTGGCGTCATCGGTCTTGGCCTTGCGCGCCAGATCGATCGCGTCCTTCAGCGCGGCGAGGTCGCCCGTCAGCGGCGGCCTCGAGGGCTTCTCCGAGGGGTCCTCGTCCTGCTTCTTCGATTTCCGTTTCGCTTCGGCATGCTTGCTGTGGCGATGCTTGCTGGCCGCAGCGCTGCGCTGCTTGCCGGCCTTCGCCTCATGCGTCTTTTTCGGACCGGATTGCTTGTTATGGCCTTTCGCCGCCGCCTCTGTCGAGACGAGCGCAAGTGCAGCCATGGCGAGGAAACACGCAAGCGAGCGTAGGCACTGGTTCATTCCATGGTCCCCCTGCGAAACCATCAGCACAAACCAAGATCCGCGACGTGATGCGGGCTTGAGCGACTCAAACGATAGCACGGCCTCGTTTGATCCATGTCACGCTCCGGCAACATTGCGGCAAAAATGCCGCCGAAATCGAACCTGAGAGCTTTTGCAACTCACGCTCAGCATGGCACGGGCCGCTCCGTGAAATCGTAAATGCGTGTTAACCTTTGATGGATTGCGCCAGCGGCTATCGCAAAAACCCCTGCGAAGCAGCCTTCAAGACCAGATTGCGCGTGTTTCAGGCTACGGTTCCGGTGTATGGAGTCGCAAGGTTCCTCAATCCCAAATGACCCAAGCCCGCCATGCCGATTTTCAACCAATCGATCAGGCGCAAGATCGTCGGCATCGCCCTCGGCCTGATCGTGCTGATGGTGGTCACCTCGATCCTGTCGATGGTGATGTCGAGCCGGGTCGGCAATCTCCTCGATGAGCTGACCAACCGGTATATTCCCGCCTATGGCGACCTGGCGCGTGCCAATGTCCGCTCGCTGGAGCGGGCGCTGGCGCTGCGGCGCATGGTGATCGCCAAGATGCAGACGCCACCGGACGAGGAAGGCTTTGCGGCCCGCCTGCGCGACTACAGGCAGACGGACGCGCTGGTCGTCAAGGAGGCCGAAGCTGCGCGCAAATTGATCAACGCGATCATCGAGGACGAGAGCACGCCGTCGGACAACGCTGCGCTCGGAAGGATCGACGCCAGGATCGAGAACGCTCTTTCGGAGCTGCGCCGCGAGCTCACCGAGGCCGACACAAGGCTGCTGAAGCAGCTCGACGCAAAGGACTTCGCCGCGGCGCGTGATACGATGACCCAAGTCGATACGCTGCGCGATGTGTTCAACCAGCGGATCGACACGATCCGCGCCGACATGCTGGGGCAGGTGTTCGCGAGCACGAGGGCGGTGATCCGCCACCAGACGCAGACGATCGTTATCTCGGCTTTGGTGACTCTGCTTGCGGCGATCGTCGGGCTCGCCTTCGCGCTCCTGGTATCGAGCGGCATCACGCGTCCGGTGCGGCTGCTGCTCGCCGGCACGCGCGAGGTCGAGGCGGGCCGCTTCGACCATACGATCAGCGTGTCGACGCAGGACGAGATCGGCGAGCTCGCCGCCGCCTTCAACCGCATGATAGAGCAGCTCCGCCGCAACGAGCGCATCCGCGAGACCTTCGGCCGCTACATCGACCCGAAGGTGGTGCAGGGGCTGATCGACCGGCCCGAGGTCGCGGTCGACGGCCAGCGGCGTGTGATGACCATCATGTTCTGCGACATGAGCGGCTTCACCTCGATGAGCGAGGGCATGACTCCGCGTGGTCTCGTCAAGGTCATGAATCACTATTTCACGGTCATGTCGGAACCCATTCGGGCCAACCGCGGCGTCATCGACAAATATATCGGCGACGCCATCATGTCCTATTGGGGCCCGCCTTTCATCGAGGAGGCCGAGCAGGCGCAACTCGCCTGCCATGCCGCGCTCGACATGGCCGACCAGGTGCCAGCGCTTCAGAAGCAGCTCCCCGATCTCCTCGGCATCCGCGCCATGCCGGCGCCATGCGACCTCAGGATCGGCATCGCCACCGGCGAGGTTCTGACCGGCAGCATCGGCTCGGAGCTGATGATGAGCTTTACCGTGATGGGCGATGCGGTGAATCTCGCCTCGCGGCTGGAGGCGGCGAACAAATTTTACGGCACCCGCATCCTGATCTCGCAGGCGACCGCCGCGGCGCTCGGTGTAAGCCTCGAGCTGCGCGAGATCGACCGCCTTGCGGTTGTCGGCCAGAGCATGCCGCAGCCCGTGTTCGAGGTGATGGGCAAGGCCGGCGCGCTCCCGCAGGAGCAGATCAGCCTGAGGGCGCACTATGCCGAAGGGCTTGCGGCGTACCGCGGTAGCCGCTGGGACGAGGCCCGGAACGCCTTCAACGCGGCGTTGGAGAGCGTTCCCGGCGATGGTCCGTCACGTACACTGCTCGCCCGCCTCGACAGGCTCCAGGCAGATCCACCCACCGCCGATTGGGACGGCGCCTGGCGGATGGAGCATAAATGATCCAGACGCGTTGCTCCGAATGAGTTGAGCCGGTCCAGGTTCCGCCTCGAGGTGTGCTATGAAGGCGCCCGTGAATTTACGGAGTGATCCATGAAGAAGGGCGATGTCATCTGTCCGCATTGCAAGGCGGGCTTTCGGCGGCTTGAGCTGGCGACGGAGCCGCCGACGACCGGCGAATACCGCTGCCCGGCCTGCGACGAGGTCGTGGAGAAGTTCGACGGTCTCGCCTTCGTGGCCTACCGTCTGACGATCCAGCCCTCGACGAAGGGTATCCGCGCGTAAGGCTGCGTTCTCTGCCGGCAATCGTGCGGCGCTCCAGCATCCCTGAGATGCAGTAAACCCGACGCGCGCTTCGGGCGAGACCGCGCTGGGTAAAAAATTGATTTAGTCAGATAACGATGTTGGCCGTGACCTATTTCGTGAGCTTACGCTGATCCTCTTCGAAGGCGTTTTACGGGGACACGCCGATGACGGAACTTCAGGACAGGCTGGAACGGTTTGAGACGCTCACCGCCGAGTGCGAGCTGATCGCCAAGCTGGCGACCGACAGCGCAAAGCGGGAGTTCTACCTCAAGCTCGCGGATCACTACTACGAGCTGGCGGCCGACGCGCGGCGGGCGATCGCGCCCAAAGCTGCGGCGTGACGCGGGCCGAAAGCCGTTCTTAACACTTGGCGCGCATCCTCTGGGGATGTGAGGGCTGATCGCGCCACGATTCCTCACAGCTGGGAATGCTGGAGCCTATTGCCGTGCAACGGCTCCAGGAACTGTCCTTTGCAGGTCATCCCATGCGGGCTGTTGTAGTCATCTTGCTTTCACTCATGACGGCGGCCTGCGAGCCGGAGCAGGACATCACCGGCTCGACCGCTGTTTGCCCGCTGCGCAGCTACAGCTCCTACAATGCCAGGGACATGAATCAGTGCGTCGCCGCCTGCAAGTCCTGCGATCGCGGCACGACGGTGACCTGCACGACTGCCTGTACGCTGAAGGGCGCCCGGTGAGGAGCGCTGCTCGCGCGTGATCCGACAAGGCTCTCTTCATCGGAGACGGGAGGCCAAGGGCGATGCTTTTCGACGGTCCCCTTCGTTCCGAAACGCCGGCGCCCGGCCGTACATCAGCGCCCGCCACAGCCATTCGATCGGTCCGTAGGCAAAATGCGTAAGCCAAAGCCGGCTCACCACCACCTGTGCGGCGTAGATCGTCACGACGAGAAGCAGGCCGACCGCCGAGCCGAGCTTGCCAAACAGTCCGAGGCCATAGCCGTAGAAGATGAAGCCGAGCACGACCGACTGGACGATGTAGTTGGTGAAGGCCATGCGTCCGACCGGCTCGGCGAAGCGGAGCAGCCTTGCGCCGGCTGACGTCCGTTCGGCGGCGATCACCAGGACGGCGTATCCCGACGCCAGGACGATCTGGCTGGCCGAAGTCGCAGACGGGTGCGCCAGCCGCGCCAACAGCAGGCCGCCCGCGATGGCCGCGAGGCCGGCGATCGCCAGCAGATTTCGGCGTCCGGCCGCCTCAGTGAACAGCCTTCCTCTCCAGCATAGAATGCCCACAAGGAAGAGGCCGATCGTGCGCGGAAACACGTAGAGATGCAGCGGCAGAAAGGCTGGGAGCTCCTGCAGGCGCAGCGCCAGCACCTCCGCAAAGCTTCCGTTTGCGTAAGTCTGGTTCGCTGTCCTCACGAGCGCTGCCAGGGTCGTCCGATCGGGGAAGGCGATGAGAGACGGCAGCACCGGTTGCAGCACATAAAAAATCAGCATGATTGCCGCCGCGATCGCGATCATCCAGCGCGGCGCCCATAGAAGGGGCAGCACGACCAGGCCGGCCAGCGCGTATTCGGTGAGGATATCGCCGTTCCAGATCAGGACCAGGTGGATCACCCCAAATAGCAGCAGCACGAGCAGCCGCCGGACGAGGAGGCGCGCCCGTTGCGGCGAGGTGCCGAGCCGGTCGAACTGGATGGCAAGGCCCACGCCGAACAGGAGCGAGAACAGTGCGAACGCCTTCATGTCGACGAACAGCGCGAGCGCCGCGTCGACGACGCCGTTCAGCGTCGGGTCCGGGCTTGAGAGGAGAAGCTGCCGAAATATCGATACGCGAAACTCGGTCTCGAGGTTGATCGCCAGCACGCCGAACAGTGCCAACCCCCGCAACGCGTCGATCGCGCCCACCCGATGCGAGGGATCCGTCGGCGCATTCGCCATTGTGAGGTCGGTTGCGAATTCCACGGCGGCGTCAGTAGGGCAAGCACGGCGGTCGGCGAAGCGCGCCGCGGGAACGAGAAGACTCGTCCTCTTCTGATCATCCGTCATGAGCTGCGACTCAGCTAGGGGGAATATTCATGGTTAGGCCTGAACTGGGATGCACGCAGCACGCCTCAACACCGGGGGTTGTGACCAAGTGATCTTCCGATGGTATCAAGGTAGTCTTGATCGTGTCTCGGGAGCCACGATTGTGCTATCGAAGCAACACTTGTTCCGGATTTAACCGTCATTGCGGTTCGTTCTCATCCGCGCCGCTTTTTGGCCACACCCCTCCATGAATAAAATCTCCATAAATTTTTCAGGGCTGCGGCGCTCGCAACAGCGAAGGAAAAAATCCCAGGGTTCATTCAAATCTTGGGCGTTGTTTTCCGGGTCTGACAAGGGTTGACCGAGGAAACTGGTTCACGATGGACGCCAAGACGAACATCAAGCAGAGGCTGCCGAGCCGTCACGTGACGGAAGGCCCTGCGCGTGCGCCCCATCGCTCGTACTTCTACGCCATGGGTCTGACCACCGAGCAGATCCACCAGCCCTTTGTCGGCGTTGCCTCCTGCTGGAATGAAGCCGCTCCCTGCAACATCGCACTGATGCGCCAGGCGCAAGCGGTGAAGAAGGGCGTGGCGTCGGCCGGCGGCACGCCGCGCGAGTTCTGCACCATCACTGTCACCGACGGCATCGCCATGGGCCATGACGGCATGCGCTCCTCGCTGCCGTCGCGCGAATGCATCGCCGACTCCGTCGAGTTGACGGTTCGCGGTCACGCCTATGACGCCCTCGTCGGGCTCGCCGGCTGCGACAAGTCGCTGCCTGGCATGATGATGGCGATGATCCGTCTCAACGTGCCTTCGATCTTCATCTATGGCGGCTCGATCCTGCCCGGCAACTTCCGCGGGCAGCAGGTTACCGTTCAGGACATGTTCGAGGCCGTCGGCAAGCACTCGGTCGGCGCCATGTCCGACGAGGACCTCGACGAGATCGAGCGCGTGGCGTGCCCCTCGGCGGGCGCCTGCGGCGCGCAGTTCACCGCCAACACCATGGCGACGGTTTCGGAAGCCATTGGGCTTGCGCTGCCGTACTCGGCCGGCGCTCCTGCGCCCTACGAGATCCGCGACGCCTTCTGCATGACCGCAGGCGAGAAGGTGATGGACCTGATCGCTGACAACATCCGGCCGCGCGACATCGTCACCCGCAAATCTTTGGAAAACGCGGCGGCCGTGGTCGCGGCCTCCGGCGGCTCGACCAATGCTGCGCTGCACCTGCCTGCAATCGCGCATGAAGCCGGCATTAAGTTTGACTTATTCGACGTCGCCGAAATCTTCAAAAAGACACCTTATGTCGCGGATTTGAAGCCGGGCGGCCGTTATGTCGCCAAAGACATGTTTGAAGTTGGTGGCATCCCGCTTCTGATGAAGACGCTGCTCGACAACGGCTTCCTGCACGGTGATTGCCTCACTGTGACGGGCCGGACGATCGCCGAAAATCTCAAGAGCGTGAAATGGAATCCGCACCAGGACGTGGTGCATCCGGCGGACAAGCCGATCACCGTTACCGGTGGTGTGGTGGGTCTGAAGGGCAATTTGGCGCCAGAAGGTGCGATCGTGAAAGTCGCGGGAATGTCCAACCTCAGGTTTACCGGCCCAGCCCGGTGCTTTGACCGTGAGGAAGACGCTTTCGAGGCGGTCCAGAAGCGCACCTACCGGGAAGGCGAAGTCATCGTGATCCGCTACGAGGGGCCGAAGGGTGGTCCCGGCATGCGGGAAATGCTCCAGACCACCGCAGCGCTGACCGGCCAGGGCATGGGCGGCAAGATCGCGCTTATCACCGACGGCCGGTTCTCGGGCGCCACCCGCGGCTTCTGCATCGGCCATGTCGGCCCCGAGGCGGCGATCGGCGGCCCGATCGGGCTGCTCGAGGACGGCGACATCATCGAGATCGACGCGGTCGCCGGCACTCTTAACGTAAAATTGAGCGACGATGAGCTGGCTCAACGCAAGACCAAATGGCGTTCCCGCGCGACTAACCATACGTCGGGTGCGCTGTGGAAATATGCTCAGCAGGTAGGACCGGCGATCGGCGGGGCAGTGACCCATCCGGGCGGCGCGCACGAGAAACAGTGCTATGCGGACATCTAGGCGTACCATAGTTGCGTTTGTGTTGGGGGTCTCCGCGCTGGCCGCGCCGGCGCTCGCCTTCGACGGTGCGCCGGTCAATCCGCAGGATGCGGCCATCCCGGTCGTCTCACCGGCGCCGGGTAGCGCCGCGGCGCTGCGCAAGGGCGTGCCACCGCCTGCAACCAATCCCGATGCTTCCTTCACCGCACTGCAATACGCCGCAGAGGGCGGTCACCCCATCGCGCAGTGGAAGCTTGGGCGGATGTACGCCAATGGCGAGGGCGTCGCCCAGGATGATCTGCGCGCCTTTGACTATTTCAGCCGGCTCGTGAACGCACATGCGACCGACAGCCCGTCGCTGCCGCAGGCGCCGATGGTGGCGAACGCCTTCGTCGCGCTCGGCCGCTATTACCTCAACGGCATCCCCAACTCGAAGGTGAAGCCGGATGCAGAGCGGGCACGTGAGCTGTTCTCCTACGCGGCGGCCTATTTCGGCAACGCCGACGCGCAGTATGATCTTGCCCGGCTCTATCTGAAATCGCCGGACGCCTCGCGCGACGCCTTTACGCAAGGTGCGCGGTGGCTGGGCCTTGCCGCGCAGAAGGGCCAGCACGAGGCACAGGCGCTGCTCGGGCAGATGCTGTTCAATGGCGATCGCCTGCCGCGGCAAGCCGCGCGCGGCCTGATGTGGCTGACTCTGGCGCGTGATAGCGCGGGTCCAGACGAGACCTGGATCAAGGAAAGCTACAATCGCGCCATCACAAAAGCCTCCGATGACGAGCGCGCGATGTGCCTGCAAATGCTCGAGCAGTGGGTGCAGGGTCGGCGAGACTAACAGTCGCGACTGATCGGCAGCCTTACGCCGCCTCGAGATCCAGATCCGCCCACACCGGCACGTGGTCCGACGGCTTCTCCCAGCCGCGCACATAGCTGTCGATCCCGACATTGGCGAGCTTGTCGCTCGCCTGCGGCGACATCAGGAGATGGTCGATCCGCAAGCCCTGGTTCTTCTGCCAGGCGCCGGCCTGATAATCCCAGAAAGTGTAGAGCCCGGGCTCGTCGGTGACCGCCCGCAACGCGTCGGTGAGCCCAAGGCCGAGCAGGGATTGAAAACTCTCCCGCGTCTCGGCTTTGAACAGGGCGTCTTCGGTCCAGGCGGCGGGATTGTGGACGTCGCGGGCGGCGGGAATCACGTTGAAGTCGCCGGCGAGGATCAGCGGCTCCTCGGCCTTGAGACGCTCCCTCGAATACTCAAGAAGCCGCGACATCCATTTGAGCTTGTAGGGATATTTCTCGGTGCCGACCGGATTGCCATTGGGCAGGTAGAGGCAGGCGATCCGCAGGACGCCCTGCTTCAGCGTCACCACGCCCTCGAGGAAGCGGGCGTGCGCATCCTCATCATCGCCGGCAAGCCCTGACTTGGTCTCGTCGAACTTGAGCTTGGACAGCAGTGCCACGCCGTTGAACGTCTTCTGCCCATGGGTGACGACGTTGTAGCCGAGCGCCTCGATCTCCAGCCGCGGGAAGGCATCGTCGACGCATTTGATCTCCTGGAGGCAGACGATGTCGGGCGCGCACTCCTTCAGCCAGGTCATCAGATGCTCGATCCGCTGCCGGACCGAGTTCACGTTCCAGGTGGCGATGCGGATCGTCATGAGGGGGATACTCCAGGCTGGGGCACCGTTAGAACAAACTGCAAACGCAGCCGTCAAGGATGGGCCGCCGGGAAGCTCGAAATCTCCCAAGAAATTAACCCGGCTTAAGCAGGAGCTCTGCCATTCATGCCGAAAAAGGTCCTGACGGATGGGATGGCCCGGCAATTCCCCAGATACCAATGAACCGCGGAGCGGCCTGATAGGCGCGTTCCTCTATTGGCTCGGCGGCTTCGAGATCGAGGACGGCCTGACGGCCGATCTCAGCGAGCGCGAGATGCGCCGCATCCGGGCCAGGCAGGTCGATGCGGTCACGCAGTTGATCCCGGTGACCATGGCCGTGAACATGCTCACGGTCGCGATCGTGCTGATCATGTTCTGGGGCAGGGGCTGGAACGGATTCCTCGTCGTTTGGGGACTGACGATCACGACCGTTGCCGCACTGGCGTTGCGCGCATGGCAGCGCTCTCTCGTTCATCCGCCGCAGGAGGCCTCACCGCGGGCCACACGGCAGATCATGCGGCAGGCGTTTTTCCTTGCGGCGATCTGGGGCATGCTGCCGATCGCTCTGTTCAGCCATGTCGGGCCGACCAGCCAGCTGATCCTGGCCTGCCTGATGGTCGGCATGATCTCCGGCGGCGCCTTCACGCTCTCGACTTTCCCGCGCGCGTGCCTCGTCTATCTCGCCACCATCACGCTCGCCTGCGTCGGTGCGCTGCTGTTGTGCGGCAGCGGGCCGTATCTGGTGACCGCGGTGTTCCTGCTGCTGTTCGCGTTCTTCATGGCGCGCAACATCGTCTCGCAAGGCAATCTGTTCCTCGGCAATCTCAAGGCGCAGCTCGCGCTCGAGCGGCAGACCGAGATCATCTCGCTCTTGCTGAAGGAGTTTCAGGAGAACGCCAGCGACTGGCTGTGGCAGACCGATGCGGAAGGGCACCTGGTGCACGTGCCCGAGCGCTTCGCGGCGGTCGCGCAGATGCCGCTGCCGCTGCTGCAGGGCGCGCATTTCGCCGACGTGCTCGACATGCTCTGTCCCGAGGACCAGAGCACCGCCTACGACATCGTCGGCCTGATGGAGCAGAGCGAGCCGCTGCACGAGATGAGCATCAAGGTCGTTGCCGGCGGCGAGGCGCGGCTGTGGTCGCTGACGGCAAAGCCGTCCTACGATCGCGACGGCCAGTTCCTCGGCTATCGCGGATTCGGCCGCGACATCACCGAGCGTTGGCGCGCGGAAAAGGCCGAGGCCGAAAACCGGGCGAAATCGAACTTCCTCGCCGTGATGAGCCATGAGATCCGCACGCCCATGAACGGTGTGCTCGGGCTTGCCAGCATGCTGCTCGAGACCTCGCTCGATCCGGAGCAGCGCGAGGCCGTGACTACGATCCGCGAATCCGGCGACAATCTCCAGCGCATCCTCAACGACATCCTCGACCTCTCCAAGCTGGAGGCCGGCCGTTTCGAGTTCGAGGCGATCGATTTCTCGCCACAGGCGCTGGTCGAGACGGTTGCCACAATCGTGCGCGCCAGTGCCAAGGCCAAGGACCTCACGGTGAAGGTCGCGCTCGATCCGAGCGTGCCGCCGGCGCTGCGCGGCGACGTCGCCCGGATCAAGCAAGTGCTGCTCAATCTCGCCTCCAACGCGGTGAAGTTCACCGATGCCGGCGAGGTGACGATATCAGCCACCTGCCAGGTGCGGCGCGACCTGCTCGCGACCGTCGAGTGGACCGTGACCGACAGCGGCATCGGCATCGCGCCCGAGAAGGTCGGTCTGCTCTTCGCCGATTTCGCGCAGGCAGACGCCTCGATCAGCCGACGCTTCGGCGGCACCGGGCTGGGCCTGGCGATCTCCCGGCGCATCATCGAGCAGATGGGCGGCACGATCGGCGTCAGTTCGACGCCGGGCGAGGGCTCGACCTTCCGCTTCGCGCTGGTGCTGCCTTGGAGCCAGGCCCTGCTGTCCGACAGAGAGGCCGGCCGCAACGAAGCCGACGACCTCACGGCCCGCATCGCGGCGCTCGATCGGCCGCTGAAGGTGCTGGTGGCGGAGGATGACGCCGTCAACCGCATGGTCGTAAGCAAGATGCTCGGCGAGTTCGACGTCGACTTGCGCGTCGTGATCGACGGCGTCGAGGCGGTCGAGGCCGCCGCGGAGGGCGACCATGACGTCGTGCTGATGGACGTGCGCATGCCCGAGATGGACGGCCTAGCCGCGACGCGGGCGATCCGCGCGCCGGGCGGTCGCTTCGCGGTGCTGCCGATCATCGCGCTGACCGCCAACGCTTTCCCGGAGGACGTCAAGATCTGCCGTGAGGCAGGGATGTCTGACTTCTTGGCAAAACCCCTGCGCAAGCCGGCGCTGGTCGCGGCGCTGTTGCGAGCGCTGGATCAAATGGCCGCGAATGACGCGCCGCTACAGCCGGAGCAGGGGCCGGCCGAATGGGCCGAGAGGACGAGCGAGGCCGACGCGTAAGGTCTGCGCGTTCGACATTCGAGGTGTCGAAACCACCTCGCCAGGAGGCGGGGACGTGGAAGATGGTGGTGGTCGATGGCGCGGGAGCTTACGCGTTACAGTTTTCCATAGACTCGCCCGGCGACCGCCCTCAGGCGCTCGACCGAGCCGGACTCCGGATGCGGCTTGACCGGCGCGAACAGGATCGAAGCCTGCCTGCCGTTCTTCCAGACATAGATGTTGACGGCGTTGCCGTTGCCCTTGGTGCAGGAATGCTCGCCGAACGCTTCACTGCCGAGCTCTGGTATCGCCACGTGTTGGCACGCGTCCGTGCGTTTCATCATGCTGATGACGGTGTCGCGCGAGATCGCGATCACCGCGACGACCATGGTGTTGCCCTCGCGATCGAACATCATGCAGCTGCCCGCGCCGGTCCGCTGGACGACAAGCGTGCTGTTGTCGAGAAAGCCGTCGGCATCCGCGGTAGTGAGCCATTCGCAATTGCCGAACCGCTCGCTGGTCTTGCCTACGTTGCCGATGGCAACGCGCGCGACTTCGGTGAGCGGTCCGAGCAGCGCATCGTCTGCACGCCGGCCGATCGGATAGACGCTGATCTGCAGAATGTAATCGCCGGACAAGGCGACGACCGAGGCCTCCTGGCGCTGCGCGCCGGCGGCGCTCGTTCCACCCTGGCCTTCGTCGCCGATCCCCGACATTGCGTTGAGCGGCATGCGCTCGCCAAGCGTCTTGACGAAAGTCGCGTACAATTCCTTGGCGCGATCCTTGTCGGGATTGCGGAACACGGTCAACATCATCGTGTCGCCGCGCCCGCCCTGGTAGATGCAGCCGCGGCCGTCCTGATTTGAAATCAGCGACCATTTGAGCGCCGGCATCGCGCCGGTGAGCTCCTGGGCGCTGATGAATGGGCAGGTTTCGGCAGCGAACGCGGGAAGCACCGGGACGGCTGCGATTGCAAGGAATAGAACGAGGCAAGAGAACAGACGATCGATAATATGCATTTGATAATTTACTACCGCTATTGGCGCGCCATAGCCGATGAAGATGGGCGCTATCGGTTCTCCGTGGCGTTATCATGAACGGCGGATCGGAGCACGGCTATCCCAATCCGCTCGCCACTGTTCGGGGGCAAGACGCCGAGACCGTTATCAGGAATTGGCACCATTCGGCGATCGTATTTCCGTGGGCTCCAGATTGCTTCGCGCTGATTGATCCGCCGCAATGCCCCGCAGCGACGAAGCTTACTCGGGTCTTCGCACATAGAGCGAGATGAACCGGTCGATCATCGGGTTGATCTGCTCCGGCACTTCCAGCGACAGGAAATGCCCGGAGCCGACGGCCTTGGCCGTGACCAGCTGCGGGCACAGCGCTGCAAAACGATCCAGATCCGCAAGCCGATGGGCCGCTTCGATGTAGAGCACCGGGACCCGGCACGCCTGGGCGCACTCACGCGCCCGATGCACATCCCAGGGGAACAGACTTGTAAACGTGGACACCAGCACGTGTTGTGGCGTCGCCAGGAAGGTCTGTTCAACATGGGCGCGGCATCTGTCGGTCGGCAGACAGGAGTCCGCCACAATTTTCAGCACCTCGTCCGCAAAATCCGCGCCCCTTAAGCCCTCCAGATACCCGGCGAACACCGTCCCTGCTGAGGCAGGGAAGAGCACTCCTGAATCGAGCAGCACCAGGCCTGCAGGAAAGTCCGGATAGCGGGCGGCGATTTCGAGCGCCATGTTGCCACCCATGCTTTGACCCACGATGACCGGCTTTGTGATCTGCTGTCGGTTGCACAGCCAGACGAGATCATCGGCGAAGCCTTCGATCGAATACGGCTGTTGCGGCTTGTCGCTCTCACCATGCCCCCGCAGCTCGGCATTCAACGCGCGACCTTGACGGGCGAAATACTCCATCTGCGGCGCAAAATGCGTGCGATCCCCGCCCAGGCCATGGACGAACAGGAATTGAAGCGGTCCCGCCCCGGCGATGTCGAAGGATAGCTGGATGCCGTCATGTGCGAGTTTCATGGATCATCTCCGTATTCACCGACGCGCCCAGGTGTCGATGGCGAGACCTTAATCTAAGTGGCGCCCGCGGCCGATGAAGATGGGCACTATTGCTTCGCCATGGCGCTATGACGCCGCGACCGGCCAAGCGCTCTAATCGGCAATCTGCGACGGCCTGCGATCTTGCGCTATGCCTCATGGGCGCTGTCTTCCCGATTTCGCAGGTGTTCCGCTTACCCTTTGACAGCGTCCACTACGCCCATGGCGCCATGGCTGTCGGTCAGGCGGCTTTCGGCTCGTTTGCGGTCTCAATGCGATCGAAAAGTGTGACTGATCGTTAACCGCACTGTGTCCATCGCCTGCTCACCTTTACCGGCAGGTAATGTCGGTCATGTTCCGCTGGCCGGTGACGTTCGATGGGAGCGCAGACATGGCCATTTTAGGTTTTGGACGACGACGCCCGCCTGAGCCAGGGAAACATGTTGTTCCGCCCGAATTATGGGATGATCCAGAATACGCGGCGTTTTTCGCCAGGATTGGCGCAAAGCCGGATCATCCCAGTAATCTTCGCGTCACGCATGACGATGTGGCGAGGATGATCGAGCAAGGCCGCAAGGCAGTCGACGCACGCATTCATCAGCTCCGGGCCAAGGCTTCGGCGGATGGGTACGACAATCTTCATTTGCGCGCGTTGTGGCTCCTTCATGACAATTGCTGGAACGGCGACGCCGGCGAATTTCTCATCTACCATCTGGGTCTCAACCCCTACGATGAATGGAACACGATGCTCGTTGCGGAGGACGCGAGAACTGCCTCCATTCTTGATATACCGATCTGTACGGGAGAGATCGTTCAACATCTTGCCAAGACCGGACAGCCCGTCATTCTCGCACTTCGCGACAAGCTTCGCGCTGCGCATGATGAGGTCCAACGGACGCACGAATTCGGCCGCTTCCAAGACATTTGCGATGACACGGTGGCCAAGGTGAAAAGGGTGGCGCAAATGTTCGGCACTGGGCTCGTCGAGACGTATCAAGCTTGGCTGCGCAAGGAAGCTGACGGTCGCTCCACGCCTCGGTGAGCAAGCGCCGGTAGGGCGGGCGGAGATGGGATTATGGCACTGAAAACCTATGTAGTGACGGCCCTTTTCCTTTCGAGGCTGCATGGCTTTTGGCGACTGGTTCGCAGCCCGTAGGATGGGTAGAGCGAAAGCGAAACCCATCGCGGTGCGCGCCGAAGGCGACCTCGTTCTTGTCGCCGGCGGCTATCGCGATCAATCGGCGCGAATTGCACTGCTCCGGCTTGGCGCCGATCAAGCCCATCAGATTTGGAGAATGGCAATTCCAGCGGTTTGATCGAAACACAGTGCGGCTATTGCAGGGACGCGGTGAGACGCTGCACATAGTTGACGAGGGAATGGACGAAAGTGAGCTTGACCACGATACGCGCTGTTCGTGCTCTCGGCCCACGTGCCTGAACCGGTCTCAGCACGCCGAGTCATCAGCTAGCCGCACCCGACTTTGCGGCTCTGGCGACGATCACAGATTGCCCCTGATTTGCCCGACGTGTCAAACGGGTTTCGTAAAGTCAGAAATGCATCGTGGCTTGACGGCTACTTTGCATGGGGTTGTTTTTCAGATTTTGATTTGGGCTAGTCTTACTGGTACCTCAAGGTGAGGAGCGCGAAGCGCATCGCCGGGCGATGCATCGTCGTGCGAACCATGAAGCCCGGCTCTCAGGTGTGGTCATCCTTCGAGACGGCCGCTTTCGCGGCCTCCTCAGGATGAGGGACTGAGCGCAGGGGCTTCGCTCTCTCCCTTCCTCATTCCACATTGCGCGAGTGCGCAATGGGGGCGCGCGCGGAAGCGGGAGCCCGGAATCCATTGCGCGGCCATGCGGCCCGATCGACTCCGGACTCGCGACTTCGTCGCGCGCCGGAATGACGAGAAAACCTCACAGGCCGTCAGGATGAGAACTCAGATCGTTTCTTGAAGCAGAAGGGCTAGATCGAGAAGCTCGTGCCGCAGCCGCAGGACGCGGTGGCGTTGGGATTATTGACGCGGAAGGAGGCGCCGATCAGGTCGTCGACGAAGTCGACCTCGGAGCCCGCCAGGAACGGCTGCGATGCCGAGTCCACCAGCACGACCGCATTGTCGCGCTCGATAACGAGATCGTCGTCGGTGCGGTCACGCTCGATGTCGAACTTGTACTGGAAGCCCGAGCAGCCGCCGCCCTCGACCGAGATCCGCAGCATGGCGCCGGTGCCTTCGCCCTTGAGGATCTCCCCAATCCGGCGCGCGGCCCGGTCGCTGATGGTCACGGCAGTCGTCATCGTTCCACTCCGATAGTCCCGCGTCATAGCCAATTCATTTGGTATCCCGCGTCCGTCATAGTTAAGTGCAAGGGTCCGCAGAATCAAATGGATAGGGACTAAATTCACCGTGTCCGTCGGAATGGCTGCCCCCCGTGCGCCCTATGCCTGCGATCCCGATCGCAGCCGCGGCCGGCTGGTCGCGGAGCCGCCGAGTCGCACCCGCAGCCCGTTCCGCAGGGATTGCGACCGGGTGATCCATTCCACCGCCTTCCGCCGCCTGAAGTACAAGACCCAGGTGTTCGTGTTCCACGAAGGCGACCACTACCGTACCCGCCTGACCCATTCGTTGGAGGTCGCACAGATCGCCCGCGCGCTGGCCCGGCAGCTCGGGCTCGACGAGGACCTCACGGAGACGCTGGCGCTCGCGCACGACCTTGGCCATCCGCCCTTCGGGCACGCCGGCGAGCGGGCGCTCGATGCCTGCCTGAAGAACCATGGCGGCTTCGACCACAACGCCCAGACCCTGCGCGTTGTGACATCGGTCGAGCACCGTTATCCCGAATTCGACGGCCTCAACCTGACCTGGGAGTCGCTCGAGGGCATCGTCAAGCACAACGGCCCGCTGACCGATCGCGGCGGAGCGCCGGTCGGACGCTATCGCGAGCATGGCGTTCCCGTCGGCATCGCCGACTACGTCAAGACGTACGATTTGGAGCTCTGGAGCTTTGCCTCGCTGGAGGCGCAGGTCGCGGCAATCGCCGACGACATTGCCTATGACGCCCATGACATCGACGACGGCCTGCGGGCAGGGCTGTTTGGGGTTGATGATCTCAAGGCGATTTCGCTGATGGCCGAGATTATCGCAGAGATCGGTGCGCACTATCCAAACCTGGAGGATGTCAGGCGCGGCGCCGAGCTCGTCCGTGAGCTCATTTCTCATCTGATCGGCGCCGTCTTCGCCGAGGCGAAGGCCAACCTTGCGACGATCCAGCCGCAATCGGCCCAGGACGTACGCCAGCAGACCCGGGCGATGATCACGTTCCCGCCGGCCATGGCGGGCGAGGAGGCGGCGATCAAGACCTTCCTCTATCAGCACATGTACCGTCACAAGCGGGTGATGCGGGTTATGGGGGAAGCGGAACAGATCCTGTTCGACTTGTTCGCGAAATACCAGGCCTCGCCCGGCGAACTGCCGCCGGAATGGCTGGCCGGGGCGGAGGCTGACGATGAGGCGGGCAGGGCGCGCCGGATCGGCAATTTCATTGCCGGAATGACCGACCGTTTCGCCCTGACCGAGCACCAGCGGCTCTTTGACTCGACCCCGGATTTGCGTTAGGCGGCGGCCATGGCCGACACTCCCCCGCTGCATCTCTTCGCCGACGTGCTCACGCGCGTGCACGCCGCCTGCCGAGCGCTCGCGGCGGAAGCCAACTGGCCGGAAGGCGTCGATTTCTCGCGTGTGGTGGTCGAGCCGCCGCGCGATCCGTCGCATGGCGACATGGCGACCAATGCCGCGATGGTGCTGGCGAAAGAGGCCAAGGCGAAGCCGCGCGATCTCGCCGAGCAGATCGCCGAGCGTCTGCGTGCGGATGCGTTGATCGCCAAGGTCGATGTGGCCGGACCAGGTTTCATCAACCTGACGCTCAGGCCGTCCGCCTGGGCCGAAGCGCTGCGCACATTGCTGCGCGAGGGGGCCAGCTACGGCCGCCTGAGCGGGCGCGGGAAGGTCAATGTCGAATACGTCTCGGCAAACCCGACCGGGCCGATGCATGTCGGCCATTGCCGCGGCGCCGTGTTCGGCGATGCGCTGGCAAGCCTGCTCGATTTCGCCGGCCACGACGTCACCCGCGAATACTATATCAACGACGCCGGCGCCCAGGTCGACGTGCTCGCACGCTCGGCGTTCCTCAGGTACCGCGAGGCGCTCGGCGAGGACATCGGCCCGATCCCCGAGGGCCTCTATCCCGGCGACTATCTCAAGCCGGTCGGCGCGGCGCTGGCGAAGGAGCACGGCGACAAGCTGCGTTCGCTGAATGAAGCCCAATGGCTTCCGACGGTGCGCGCAAGGTCGATCGCGATGATGATGGACGAGATCAAGGGTGATCTTGCCGCACTCAACATCCGCCACGACGTGTTCTTTTCCGAGCGCTCGCTGATCGAGGGCGGTAACAACAAGGTTGCCGCGACCATCGATTTCCTGCGGGCGAAAGGCGATGTCTACGAGGGCCGCCTGCCGCCGCCGAAGGGCGCGCCGGTCGAGGACTGGGAAGACCGCGAGCAGCTTCTGTTCAAGGCAACGGCTTACGGCGATGATGTCGATCGTCCGCTGATGAAGTCGGACGGCTCCTACACTTATTTCGCGTCCGACATCGCCTACCACAAGAACAAGTTCGATCGCGGCTTTGCCGACATGATCGACGTGTGGGGCGCCGATCACGGCGGCTATATCAAGCGCATGCAGGCGGCGGTGAAGGCGGTCACGGCCACCAAGGCCGCGCTCGACGTCAAGATCGTCCAGCTCGTAAAGCTTCTGCGCAACGGCGAACCGGTCAAGATGTCCAAGCGCGCCGGTGACTTCGTCACCTTGCGTGAGGTCGTGGATGAAGTCGGTCGGGACGCCGTGCGCTTCATGATGCTCTACCGCAAGAACGATGCAGTGCTCGATTTCGACCTCGCCAAGGTCATCGAGCAGTCGCGCGACAACCCCGTGTTCTACGTCCAGTACGGCCACGCCCGCGGCCATTCGATCTTCCGCAACGCAAGGGCGGAGGTATTTCCAGACCTGCCGGAGACGACCGACGTCCGAATCGCGTGGCTGCTCGACTCCGCGCTGGAACGGCTGTCGGACCCGGTGGAGCTCGACTTATTGCGCCGACTCGCAATTTTTCCGCGGACCGTGGAAGCTGCCGCCACGGCCCATGAGCCGCACCGAATTGCCTTTTATCTCTATGATTTAGCCAGCGAGTTTCACGCGCTTTGGACGAAGGGGCGCGATCTGCCCTATTTACGCTTCATTATCAATAATGATGCACAGCTTACAAAGGCGCGATTGGCAATGGTCCAGGGCGTCGTCTCGGTCCTGGCATCGGGCCTCGCCATTCTCGGCGTCCATGCCCCGGACGAGATGCGGTAGTTTGGGGCGAACTACTTCAGGGAATATGAGGGGCTAACCGGCAGAAGCCGGCTCGCTTGCGTAGTGCGACTTGGTTGAATGCCTTGTGGGTGGAGGCCGCTGTTCGGGTCGAGAACTGGCGGCTTTCCCGGAGGGGACGCATCATCACGATGGCCGATCGACGATATCAGGACAGACCGTATCCTTCCGATGACTATGGTCGCGGCGGCGACCAGCATGGCGGGGCGGAAAACGATCCCTTGGCCGAACTCGCCCGGTTGATTGGCCAGACCGATCCATTCGGTTCGCAGGGCCGGCCCGCCGCGAGGCCGCCAGCTCCGCCGGCGCCCGCGCAATATCAGCCGCCTGCGCAAAGCTATGCGCCCGACAGCTACGAAGATCATTATCACGAGCCGCCACCGCCGCCCGGTCCGCCATCCTGGATGCGGCGTGCCAACGTTCAGCCCCAGCCGGTTGCGCCCGAGCAGCCGAGCTACGCGCCTGCGGTGAACCCGGTGCATCCGATGCAGCGTTTCTCGCCACAGCCGCCTGCGCCTGAGCCGGACTACCAGGAGTCCCAGGCCTATCCGGAGCACGACGATCCGATCGATCCGTCGCGCTATGACGATGCGCTTTATGGCCAGCTCGAGGCGAGTCTGCAGGATTTCCAGCGCGATCCGTCCTATCCAAACGATCCTTACGCCTATCAGAGCGAATATCCCGAGGATGAGCTCGAGGATGAGGTTCCGCAGAAGAAGCGCGGCGGGTTGATCACCGTTGCGGCCATCCTTGCGCTGGCCGTGGTCGGAACCGGTGGCGCCTTCGCCTACAAGACCTACCTGGGATCGCCCCGCAGCGGCGAGCCGCCGATCATCAAGGCGGACAACACACCGACCAAGGTCGTGCCGGCGCCCGCCGACGGTTCCGCCAAGGTGCCGGATCGCATGGTCACCGGTGATGGCGGCGAAAAGATCGTGCCGCGCGAGGAAGCGCCGATCGACGTCAACGCCAGGTCCGGCGGCCCGCGCGTCGTCTTCCCGCCGCTCAATCCGAACGCCAATCCTCCGCCGGTTGCGAGTGTCTCACCATCAACCGTGCCGCCGCCAGCCGTCGCGCCCAATAACGGCACGATGCCCAACAGCGAGCCGCGTAAGATCAAGACGCTTTCGGTGAAGGGCGATCAGACCGACAGCACGTCCGCGCCGGCTGCGGCTGCAGCCAAGCCGGCCGGGGCTCCAAAGGCAGCAGCCGTGCCGGCCGCGCCACACAATCCGCCGACCTCGGCCAATGCCAGCGCCAACCAGCCGATGTCGCTGGCACCGCAGGGCGGTACGCCGGACCCGTCCGCGCCGCCGACCCGGCTGGCTGCGACCAATCCGACGCAGATCGCTCCGGCCGCGGCTGAGGGCGGCGCCAGCTACATGGTCTCGATATCGTCCCAGGACACCGAATCCGCGGCGCGGGATTCCTTCCGCGTGCTCCAGGGTAAGTTCCCGTCGGCTCTGGGATCCCGTTCGCCCGTGATCAAGCGGGTGGATCTGGCCGACAACAAGGTGAAGTACCGCGCCATGGTCGGTCCGTACCGGACCCGTCAGGAAGCCGTTCAGTTCTGCACCGAGCTGAAGACCGCCGGCGGTCAGTGCTTTATCCCGTAGTATTATCGGCCGTTTCCTTGACCCCCTAGCGGGGTACGGTTAATCGGCGACTATGAGCACGCGGGCCTTCATTACCGGCGTATCCGGAACGGAATTGACCGCCGCTGAGCGGGATTTTATCCGTGCCGAACGTCCGTGGGGTTTCATCCTCTTCAAGAGGAATATCGAGGCCCCGGCGCAAGTCGCTACGTTGGTTCAGGAATTGCGCGGCGTCGCGGGCTCTCCGGATGCTCCCGTCCTGATCGACCAGGAGGGTGGACGGGTGCAGCGGCTGGGACCGCCGCATTGGCCGGTCTATCCCTCCGGCGCTTTGTTCGGAACGCTTTACGACATTGATTCGGCACTTGGGCTGACGGCCGCGCGTCTCAGCGCCCGGCTGATCGCGGCGGATCTTGCCGATCTCGGTGTCACCGTGGACTGCCTGCCGCTTGCCGACGTGCCGGTCGCGGGCGCCGACGCCGTGATCGGCAACCGGGCCTATGGAACCGAACCGGCCAAGGTCGCCGCGATCGCCCGCGCGGTCACGGACGGGCTTGAGCAGGGCGGCGTGCTGCCGGTGCTGAAGCACATCCCCGGTCATGGCCGGGCGACGGCTGATACGCATTTCCGGCTGCCGACGGTGGACACGCCGAGGGATGAGCTGGAGCAAACCGATTTTGCCGCGTTCAAGCCATTGGCAGACCTACCGATGGCGATGACCGCACATGTTGTGTTTAGCGCGTTCGACCCCGCCCATCCGGCGACGACATCTGCGACAATGGTTCAGCAGGTGATTCGTAGCGTGATCGGGTTCCACGGTTTGTTAATGAGTGATGACGTGTCGATGAATGCATTGGCGGGCACCATTACCGAGCGAACGCGTTCGATTTTTGCAGCCGGCTGCGACATGGTCCTGCATTGCAACGGGAATATCGAGGAAATGCACGAGGTCGCCGGCCAAACGCCCGAATTGTCGGGCAAGGCGCTGGAGCGCGCGAACAGGGCGCTGGCCGCCCGCAAGGCTCCGCAGCCGTTCGACCGTACGGCTGCAAGGGCTGAACTCGACGCATTGATCGCACAGGCGAACGCGGCATCCGCATGACGGCAGAAATCCTATCGTTTGAAACCGGGCGGCCCGCCGAGCTCGCCGAGGGCGAACCGGCGCTGGTCGTTGATGTCGAGGGCTATGAGGGCCCGCTCGATCTGCTGCTCGCGCTGGCGCGACAGCAGAAGGTCGACCTCGCCAAGATCTCGATCTTGGCGCTCGCCGATCAATATCTCCACTTCATCGAGGCCGCGCGAAAGATCCGGCTCGAGCTTGCGGCCGACTACCTCGTGATGGCGGCATGGCTGGCCTTCCTGAAATCCCGTCTCTTGCTGCCGGAACCGCCGACGGCGGAAGGTCCGAGCGCAGAGGAAATGGCCACCGCGCTCGCCAATCGCCTGCGCCGGCTCGAGGCCATCCGCGAAGCGGCGAACCGGCTGATGAACAGGCAGCAATTGCTGCGCGACATTTTTCCGCGCGGTGAGCCCGAACAGATCGCCGAGGTCAAGCATCCGAAATACACCGCGACGCTGTACGACCTGCTCACGGCCTACGCCACGCAGCGGCAGTCGCGTGTGCTGGCGAGCGTGCATCTCGCGAAGCGCACGGTCTGGTCGCTCGCCGAAGCGCGCGCCTCGTTGGAGCGGCTGGTCGGGGGGCTTACTGAATCGGACGATTGGGGTCGTCTCGACGATTTCCTGATCCGTTACGTCGCCGATCCGTCGCAGCGTGCGACGGTGTTCGCCTCGAGCTTTGCCGCCGCGCTCGAACTGGTGAGGGAAGGCCAGCTGGAACTGAACCAGAAAGAGGCGTTCGCGCCGCTCTATTTCCGAAAGGGGCGGCATCAACCGGTACCAGGCGCGCCTCCCGCGCCTGAAGCACCGGTCGGTTAGTTGAAAGGAGAAGCTGCCATGGCCTTGGCGGAAGTTCGGGTAGAAGAGGTCGAGCCGATGGACAACGAATCCCAGGCGCGCCCCGAAGAATTGCGGCTTCTCGAAGCGCTACTGTTTGCGTCCAGCGAGCCGCTGGATACCGCGACCCTTGCCAAGCGCATGCCTGATGGCGTCGACGTGAAGGCTGCGCTCGCGCAGTTGCAGGCCGAATATGCGACGCGCGGCGTAAATCTCGTGCGCGTTGCCAACAAATGGACCTTCCGCACCGCCGGCGATCTTGCCTGGCTGATGACGCGCGAAAGCACCGAGACCCGCCGCCTGTCCCGTGCGGCGATCGAGGTGCTTGCGATCATCGCCTACCATCAACCGGTAACCCGCGCCGAGATCGAAGAGATCCGCGGCGTCGTGACCTCGAAGGGCACGCTTGACGTGCTGCTCGAGACCGGCTGGATCAAGCCGCGCGGTCGGCGCAAGACGCCGGGCCGTCCGCTGACTTTCGGAACCACCGAGGATTTCCTGTCGCAATTCACGCTGGAACAACTCGGCGATTTGCCGGGCCTGGAGGAGCTGAAGGGCACGGGTCTTCTGGATTCGCGTCTGCCGACCGGTTTCAGCGTGCCGACCCCGTCGGACGACCCGACGCTGCGTGAGGACGAGGATCCGCTCGAGGCCGGCGAGGATCTGGACCTTGCGCTGGCCCCGGCGCCAGAGCCGGAACCGGAGACGCCGGAAGGCGGTGGCGAGGGTAGCGACGAGGGCTGACGGCCCGTCGTTCTACGGACTGCAGCGACCAGTTAACACTAGCCAGATTACGTAGCGCCAACAGCGAATTGGCGCTGCCTTGGTCCTTGTTTTTGACACCTGCGAAGCCTAGGTTTCGGTGAAGATCGGCCGGGTCCCCGGCCATGCGTGTTTGGAGGGTTGCAGGATGGGTTCGCTTAGCATTTGGCACTGGATCTTGGTGATCGCAGTGGTCCTGCTGCTGTTCGGCCGCGGCAAGATTTCGGATCTGATGGGCGACGTGGCGCAGGGCATCAAGGCCTTCAAGAAAGGCATGCAGGACGACGACAAGGTTGCCGACAAGCCCGACGCCGCCAAGTCCATCGAGCACAACGCCGCGCCGACTGCGGCACGGTCCGACGTCGGCAGCAAGGCCGTCTGAGCCAAAGATCGGCAGACGTGGGCGGTCCCGATCCCGTGCGTCGAGGATTGGGCCAATCGCGGCTTGCCTGAACGGAAGACTTCATGTTCGACATCGGGTGGAGTGAACTGGTCCTCATCGCGGTCGTTGCGCTGGTTGCCATCGGCCCGAAGGAGCTCCCCGGTGTGCTGCGCATGGTCGGCCAATGGATGGGCAAGGCCCGCAAGATGGCTGCCGAATTCCAGGGCCAGTTTCAGGAGGCCATGCGCGAGGCCGAAATGGCCGACCTCAAGAAGAGCTTCGACGAGGTCAAGGAAGCAGCCTCCAGCTTCACCGGCAACAATTTGATGACCTCGCTCACGAAGGACGTCAACGAGGCGCTGCGCATCGAGGATATCGATAAACCCGCGGCCACGCCCGCGATCGAGCCACCGGCGGCGTCAAGTGACGCGCCGGCGACTTCAACCGAAGCGCTGGTGATGCCGACGACACCGGAAGCCCCGACGCCCGCGACCTTTGTGGAAGCGGAGGCACATGCGGAGGCAAGTGAGCCACTCGCGATCACCCGCGAGGTCGAGGCGGCACACACTGTAGTTCAGGACACCGCGCTACCTGAAGCGATCAAGGACGCCAAAGCGTCATGACCGACGCCGACATCGAGGCCAGCAAGGCGCCGTTGATGGACCATTTGATCGAGCTGCGCTCGCGGCTGATCAAGGCGCTGCTCGGCTTTGGCATCGCGTTCATCTTCTGCTTCTTCTTCGCCAAGCAGATCTACAACGTGCTGGTCTGGCCGTTCGTGTGGGTCGCGGGGCCGGAGAATTCGAAGTTCATCTACACGGCGCTGCTGGAATATTTCATCACCCAGCTCAAGCTTGCGCTGTTCGGCGCCGGCTTCATCTCGTTCCCGATCGTCGCCACGCAGATCTACAAATTCGTGGCGCCCGGGCTTTACAAGCATGAGAAGCAGGCTTTCCTGCCCTATCTGGTCGCGACCCCGTTCTTCTTCGTGCTGGGCGCGATGCTGGTCTATTTCGTCGTGTTGCCGATGCTGATCCGCTTCTCGCTCGGCATGCAGCAGGCCGGCAGTGACGAGACCGCACAGATTCAGCTCCTGCCCAAGGTCGGCGAATATCTGTCGCTGATGATGTCGCTGATCTTCGCCTTCGGCATCGCCTTCCAGCTCCCGGTGATCCTGACGCTGCTCGGCCGCATCGGCATCATCACGTCGAAGATGCTGCGCGAGAAGCGCCGCTATTTCATCGTCATCGCCTTCATCATCGCAGCCGTCCTGACCCCGCCTGACGTATTGAGCCAGTGCTCGCTCGCCATACCTTTGCTGGCGCTCTATGAGGGTTCGATCATCTCGGTATCGATGGTGGAGAAGAAGGCCGCGGCTTCGCAGGCTTCGAGCGGGGCTTCGTCCTCGGCCAACCCGGCGGAATAGGGCGCCGTATCCTTGGCTGTCAACTCCCCGCGAAAGCGGGGAATCCAGTACGCCGCGACCTCTCCGTACCCTCGCACTGTCTCTGGAATACTGGATCGCCCGCTTTCGCTTTCGCGGGCGATGACGCCTGTGGTAGTGGGAGGCACGGTGCAAACGGCCAACATGAGCGTTGACGGTTTGCACGCTGCCCCAGGACCACAGCCATGCACGACATCAAGACGATCCGCGACAATCCGCAAGCTTTCGACGCCGGTCTCGCCCGGCGTGGGTTGAAGCCGATGTCGACGTCGCTCCTGGCGATCGACGAGAAGCGACGGGCGGCGATCCTGGCCTCCGAGCAGGCCCAGGCGCGGCGCAACGCGGCCTCCAAGGAGATCGGCGAGGCCAAGAAGGCGAAGGACGAGACGCGCGCGGCCAGGCTGATGGCCGAGGTCGCCGAGCTCAAGACGACGATGCCGGAGCTCGAGGCGGCCGCGAAGGCCGCAGATGAGGAGCTGGCAAAAGAGCTGTCGGCGATCCCCAATCTGCCGCTTGCCGAGGTGCCTGACGGTGTCGACGAGCACGGCAACGTGCAGCACCACGTGTTCGGCAACAAGCGCAACTATGCGTTCACGCCAAAGCTGCATGACGATCTCGGCACCGCGCTCGGCTATATGGATTTCGAGGCGGCGGCAAAGCTTTCCGGCGCGCGCTTCGTCGTGCTGAAAAAGGGGCTCGCGAGGCTTGAGCGGGCGATCGGGCAGTTCATGATCGACCTGCACACCAACGAGCATGGCTACACCGAGATCAACCCGCCGCTCCTGGTGCGCGAACAGACGGCCTACGGGACGGGTAATCTCCCCAAATCTGCCGACGACATGTTTTGTACGCGGGAAGGGTTGTGGTTGATTCCCACCGCGGAAATGCCGCTCACCAATCTCGTTCGCGAATCCATCGTGGACGAGAAGGAGCTGCCAATGCGCCTGACGGCGCTGACGCCGTGTTTCCGGGCGGAAGCAGGGGCGGCGGGGCGCGATACGCGCGGCATGATCCGCCAGCACCAGTTCATCAAGGTGGAGTTGGTGTCGATCACGACGCCAGAGGCCAGCAAGGACGAGCATGAGCGCATGCTCGCCTGTGCCGAGGAGGTGCTGCGGCGGCTCGACCTGCATTACCGGGTGATGACTCTGTGCGCCGGCGACATGGGATTTGCGGCACAGAAAACCTACGACATCGAGGTCTGGATGCCGGGCCAGGGCGAGGGCGGCATGTTTCGCGAGATTTCGAGCTGCTCGGTCTGCGGCGATTTCCAGGCGCGGCGCATGGACGCGCGTTCGCGCGGGCCGGACGGCAAGCCGCGCTTCGTCCATACGCTCAATGGCTCCGGCACCGCGGTTGGCCGTGCGCTGATCGCCGTGATGGAGACCTATCAGCAGGAGGACGGCTCGATTGCCGTGCCGGACGTGCTGCAACC
Source organism: Bradyrhizobium sp. UFLA05-89 (assembly GCF_059803475.1). Lineage (NCBI taxonomy): Bacteria > Pseudomonadati > Pseudomonadota > Alphaproteobacteria > Hyphomicrobiales > Nitrobacteraceae > Bradyrhizobium > Bradyrhizobium sp. UFLA05-89. The sequence continues at coordinate 82,456 of NZ_JBANBA010000029.1, forward strand.
CTACATGGGCGGGCTGAAGGTGGTCGCGCGCGAGTAGGGCGGCATTATTGCCCGCCGGTAACGCGGAAACGTTTGGTTGCGAAGATTGGGCGGCCGGTTATCCTGACGGCCGTCCGACTTCTCCGGCGACCGTTTCATGGCCCTGCACCGCGACATCTTCTGGATCGGCCGACAATGGGCCGTGACCGGCTTCGGCATACAGGCTGTCGACCAGCGGCTGCGCGGCGCGCTCGACATTGAGATCGCGCGGCTTTGGGATGACGATTTCGTGCAAAGCCGGCGCGCCAAGCCCGGGCTCAATCTCGAGGATTTTGACAAGGCACTGACGCTGGCGCGCACGCGCTATCCGCAGGCGCCGGCTCCAGCGCCGGCGAAAGCGGCAATTGAGCTGCCGCCTGCGCCGGCCCCCGCCGCGCTACCGCCAAAACCTGTCCCTCCGGTCGTGCTCGCCTTGCGAGCGGAAGGCCGGCTGGCGCGCTTCCTGCCGCAATGGCGCATCCGCCGCTAGGCGAGAGGTTCGCCGACTGCCGTTGGTAAGTTCCAAATCGCCCGGAAACTCCCGCGGTTCGCCGGTTTGCCTGATCGGCCGTAGACGGATAAGACCTCCTCAGACGTATCCAAGGACTCGATCTGACGCATGCGCATTCTCTGCACCAATGACGATGGCATCCACGCGCCCGGCCTCAAGGTCGTGGAGGAGATCGCTCGCGCCCTGTCCGACGATGTCTGGGTCGTCGCGCCTGAGCTCGACCAGTCCGGCGTCTCACATTCGCTGTCGCTGAACGATCCTTTGCGCCTGCGCGAAGTCGGGCCGCGGCACTTCGCGGTGAGGGGCACGCCGACGGACTGCGTCATCATGGGCGCGCGTCATATCCTGGGCGCGACGCTGCCAGACGTCGTGCTGTCCGGCGTCAACAAGGGTCGCAACGTCGCCGAGGACGTCGTCTATTCCGGCACCATCGCGGGCGCGCTGGAAGGCACCATCCTGGGCCTGCCATCGTTCGCGCTGTCGCAGGAATTCAGCGCCGAGACGCGCGAGCGTCCGCCGTGGGACACCGCGCGCAAGTTCGGACCCGACATCCTGCGCAAGGTGCTCAAGGCCGGCGTGCCCAGGAATACCGTGATCAACGTCAATTTTCCGTCGTGCGCGCCGGAAGAGGTTCTCGGCATCCGCGTGACGCGGCAGGGCAAGCGCAATCTCGGCTTCCTCAGGATCGACGAGCGCCGCGACGGCCGCGGCAATCCCTACTTCTGGATCGGTTTCGAGCGTGCCGCGATGATGGACCTGCCGGAGGACGGCACCGATCTCGCCGCGCTGCGCGAGCGCTACATCTCGGTGACGCCGCTGAAGCTCGATCGCACCGATGAGGCTTTCTCGCAGGCGCTCGGCGAAACGCTGAAATAAGGACGCGTTCGCCGACGCACTGGCCTGATGCTTTCGCGACCGTCCAGCAGAATCTCGAAAACAACCCCATGCAAAGTAGCGGGGGCTATCGGGTGACGATTTCGTATTTTACGAAAATGGATTGACGCGTCGGGCAAATCACCGGCATAATTCCATCATCGCAGCGGATGGGAGCGGCGTTAACCGCCGCGCAGCGCGGACTCGATGGTCTTGCCGAGTGCGTCGAGCTGAAAAGGTTTTTGCAGCGCCGGCCGGTCGCGATACTGCTCGGGCAGGCCGGACGAGCCGTAGCCGGTGGCGAAGATGAAGGGCCGACCCTTGGCCTTGATGACGTCGGCGACCGGCGAGATCACCTTGCCGTTGACGTTGACGTCGAGGATGGCGAAATCGAATTCAGTCGACTGCGCAAGCCGCATCGCCTCGGCAATGTCGCCGGCCTCGGCCGCAACCTTGTAGCCAAGCTCTTCGAGCATGTCTGCGACCATCATCCTGATCATGACCTCGTCCTCGACGAGGAAAACAGAACCGCCCGAAGGCCGTGTCGCAGTCATTCCGTGAGTCCTTGCCCTTCCCATCAAACGTTCGCAGATAAAACCATGCGACGCAACGAGCGTTTGGACGAACCCCGGCCCGGAAATGGCAGCATAACCAATTCCGCGTAAAGCAGATTATGTGGTCAGATGCAGCGAGAGAAGTTTATCATGGGTTCCTGAGCCGGAACAAGAATCCCGCGGCTGCGACGAAGGTCGCACTAACGCTGCAGGTTCGGTCCGGCCGAGATGAAAACGCGACGAAACATTAGCAATGACCTCCAATCAGCATCCGCCGGAAAAAATGATGTTTCAGCTCACGCTGCGACGTCGCGGCATCAGTGACCAGGCAGTGCTGCGTACCATGGAGGAGGTGCCGCGCGATCTGTTCGTCGAGGCGGCCGACCGGGAGGATGCCTACCGCGACAGCGCGCTGCCGATCGCCTGCGGGCAGACCATCAGCCAGCCCTTTGTCGTTGCCTACATGACCGAGCAGCTTCAGTTGCAGAAGCAGAATCGCGTGCTGGAGATCGGCACCGGCTCCGGCTACCAGGCCGCAGTGCTGTCACGGCTTGCCCGGCATGTCCTGACGGTCGAGCGCTATCGCAAACTCGCCGATACGGCGCGCGCCCGGCTGGAGAAGCTCGCCTGCCACAATGTAGAGGTGATGCTGGGCGATGGTCTCGATCTGCCCGCCAATATCGGCCCCTTCGACCGCATCATCGTCACCGCCGCGATGGAACAGATCCCGGACAATCTGATCGCGCGGCTGGAGGTCGGGGGCATCCTGATCGCGCCGGTCGGCCCCCTTCAGGGGGTGCAGACCCTGATCCGCCTGACCCGCACCGAGACCGGAGTCGAGCGCAGGGAACTCGTCGATGTCCGCTTCGTCCCGGCGCTGCCTGGTGTGGCCCGCGAGCTGTAGAATTCCGGATCGGCTGTGCTGCCAACACCTTATTGGGAGGGTTAAGCGGTTATTTACTCGGCGCGTGTTTACTTAAAAGACCAGTTCAGTTGCGTACGAGTGAGTAACCATGTCCGCTCTTGCCGAGTTGCTTTACTCGCGCCGGGTGCCGCAGGTCGCGGTACTGGCGCTGATCTCGTTCGGTTTCGCCGGATGCAGCGCCGATATGTCGTCGCGGCTTTCGCAATCCAACTTCTCCAACCCCTTTGCTTCCCAGGACTCCACGGGAACAGTGCAGCAGGCGCCGCCGCAGCAGCGTGAGCTGCCGCAATATTCACGGCCGCAGACACAACCCGGCTATTATCAATCCCAGCCGTTGCCGCCGCCGGCCGTCGCCGCGCCGCAATCCTATCCCACCGCAGGCGGTGGGGGGGTAGCCGGAGGCGGGCGTGGCATGGGGTCCTATGCGCCACCGGTACAGCCGCATCTTGAAGCCACCGGCACCGTGCCGCCGCGCTCGGTTGCCGCGGCCCGTCCCGCGGGTGCGACCAAGATCATCGTCGGCACCAGCGACACGCTCGACGTGCTCGCCAAGCGCTATCACGTTACTCCGCAGGCGATCCTCGCCGCCAACGGCTACAAGGGCCCGCGCACGCTCTCGCCCGGCCAACAGATCGTCATTCCGCATCCCACGGCTAACGCCGCAGCGCCTGCGCCCGCTATGGCGCCGGTTGCCGCAGCGCCAGTCGCGGCGCCCGCAGCCAAGCCGATTGTGGCCGTCAGCGCGCCGGCCGGCACTCACTTCGTCAATCGTGGCGACACACTCGCCAGCATCGCGCGCAAGAACCACATTCCGGTGGCTGAGCTCGCGCGCGCCAATGGTCTCGATCCGTCCGCCAAGCTCAAGCTCGGCACCAAGCTGACCGTGCCGGGCGGCAAGACTGCGGCCGTTGCCGCGCCGGTTGCCCCCGTTGCGGTGGCTGCCGCGCCCGTCGCCGTCGTCCAGCAGCCTGCCGCGGTCGCAACCGTGCCTGCCACCAAGGTCGCGGCCGCCGCACCGGTGCAGAGCGCGCGGCTGGCGCAAGCCACCGCCAACGTCGAAGAGAAGTCCGCCGAGACGCCGGCAAAAGCCGCGGACGCCACAGGCGCGCTGCCGACCTTCCGCTGGCCGGTGCGCGGCAAGGTGATCACGAGCTACGGCGCCAAGACCAACGGCAAGTCGAATGACGGCATCAATCTCGCGGTACCCGAAGGCACGCCGGTCAAGGCGGCCGAAGACGGCGTCGTTGCCTATTCCGGCAACGAGCTGAAAGGTTACGGCAATTTGGTCCTGGTTCGGCACTCCAACGGCTACGTCACCGCATATGCCCATGCGAGTGAGCTGCTGGTGAAGCGCGGCGATACCATCAAGCGCGGCCAGGTCATTGCCAAGTCGGGGCAATCCGGTGAGGTGGCGTCGCCGCAGCTCCACTTCGAGATCCGCAAGGGATCGAACCCGGTTGACCCGCTTCAATTCCTCAATGGGGCGTGAGGCCTACTTGGCCTCCGCACGGACGGTGTCGTCGCCCGGCTTGACCGGGCGACGCAGTACGCCGCAGCGGTTGTGCTGAACTCGATGTCTCTGGAATACTTGTATGGGCTTGGTCAAGGATGAGTGGTTGTTAGATCATTTCAGATCATCTCCTTGTTCGAAGGAGGCGGACGTCTGCTGGTCCTGACCTCAAGACGGCTGGCCGCCTGTGGTGCGGCGGGCGTCAAGGGTGGCCGTAGGCCATCGCGTAGCGACGCAGCCCTTGACGGTCGCCAGCCCGGCGGCAGGCTTGAGGTCAGGACCATCAGACGTCCAGCGCAGTAAGAAGACGACTTCCGAGGCGAGCCCGCCCTGGACGCGATATCGCGTCGCAGACTTGTATTCGGTTGATCGATCGGGATCAGAACCATGATGCATGCATGCGCATCGGGGGCGAAGCTCCGGGGCGGCGGGTCCATTCTGGATTGCGGCACGAGGCCCATGTAGTCCTGCGGATCACCGCCACCTCGGATGTCGTCGGCAGACCGCAAAGCCGGGCTGCCGAACCGTCAATATGGTTTAGGGAAGGGTCAAGCGCCGGCCGGGCGCAACTTGATACCCTCTGTCACTTCCCCCGTGGTTACCAGCCGCCACAGCGCGATGAGCAGCTTGCGCGCTAGCGCCACGATCATGGTTTTGCGCGTGGTGCTGCGGCCGTCGGCGGTGCGCTCACGGAACCACTTTGCGAGCCGACTGTCCTTCTGAAAGATCAGAAAACGCCAGGCCAGTTGGATCATGCCGCGGCGGACACGGCCGTTGCCGGCGCGGGCCAGCCCCTTCTCGCGCCGGCGTTTACCGCTCTCGTCCGGCGCGCCGGTCAGCCCGGCATAGCGCGCGACAGCTCTGCGATCACGCAGATTGCGCGACAGCGCCTCATGCACC